>CAYHFB010000167.1:0-7881 GCA_964355695.1 uncultured candidatus Brocadiaceae bacterium | reverse complement strand
GCATCGGTCTTTGCTTTCTTCCCCTTTCCTGATGACACAGCTTTCATCTTACCCTCCTTTCCCGCTTCTTTTTCGAGCGCAACGCCTGCGGAGCGGAAGGTTTCCCCCTGCGAAGATGCGCCATATCCAAACGGTCTTCTGCCTGGACAGCTTGTCTTTTTTGCTCTTCTTCCGCCATCAAATGCACCTCTTGAGTTTCCACATCGAACTCGGCACGCAGCGCTGTGATCTTTGCTTCCAGGGCATTCTTCTTGCGCTCCTGCTCGCGGAGCCTGCGATCCACCTCACGCCAGCGCGCCAGATCAGATGCCTTTTCCGCGGCTTCCTGGGTTGCCCGGGCGCTGCCGGTTAATACCTCGCCGGAACCGGTATAGATGTCGATAAGGCCAATGCCCTGGTTCGTGAGCAGGAACTCTTGAATCTGGTTGGAATGGGGCATGCCGCGGGACTTCAAAATGTAGAGGCCCCGGTTGCGTTCCCCATTGAGTTCGATATCCCGGAGGAGAAGCCAGGTATCGATCAGAGAAGATATCTCTTCGCTTGTGTTTTCCAGGCTGCCGATAAAATGGGTGAGGTCCGTAAGGAAAGTAGATATATTTTTCATCTTCAAATAATCGACCAGGCGCGTTAATACGGATTTGACCTCTGATGATGTTCCCGCGGCGCACAGGTTGCTGATCGGGTCGACAATGAAAACCTGGGGCTTGAACTCCTCGATCACCTTGTGGAAGGTGAGAAGGTGCATCTCCAGGCCGTAAAGCGAAGGCCGGGCGGCATGAAACTTGAGCAGCCCCTTCTTCACCCAGCGGGTGAGATCGATGCCGATGGAGCTCATGTTCCGGATGATCTGGCTGGGCGATTCCTCGAAGGCAAAATACAGGCAGCGCTCGCCTCGCAGGCAGGCGGCGGCGGCAAAGGTAGCCGACATACTTGTTTTGCCTGTGCCCGCTGTACCGGAGACGAGGATGGTGCTGCCCCGGTAGAACCCCTTACCGCCAAGCATGGTATCCAGCTTGGGGATGCCCGTGGAGATGCGCTCCGAGGAAACGGGGTAGTCGAGCCCCAGGGAAGTGATTGGCAGGATAGAGAGACCGCTCTCGTCTATCAGGAAGGGATACTCGTCGGAGCCGTGAGATGAGCCGCGGTACTTGACAATACGCAGGCGGCGGGTGGAAATTTGCTCCACGATGCGGAAATCGAGGAAGATCACGCAATCGGCGACGTATTCTTCGAGCCCGTAACGGGTCAGGGTCTTATCGCCGCATTCCCCCGTAACGATGGCCGTTACACCGCGGTCTTTCAACCAGTGAAAAAGCCGACGCAACTCTGCCCGCAGGATAGCGGCATTAGACAGCCCGGAGAAAAGCGCTTCGATGGTATCCAAGACAACCCGCTTCGCTCCGATGGAATCAATGGCATTCCCCAGGCGGATAAACAATCCTTCCAGGTCGTACTCACCCGTCTCCGCAACCACGCTTCGATCGATGTACACGTGGTCCATGGCGATGAGACCACGCGCCATCATGTCCGGGAGAGAAAAACCAAGGGAGATGAAGTTCTTCGCAAGATCCTCCGGCGTCTCCTCGAAGGTAATGAAGACCCCGGGTTCTCCGTAATCCATGGCGCCCCGTATGAGAAACTCCATGGCGAAAAGTGTTTTGCCGCAACCCGCACTGCCGCAGATCAGGGTTGGCCTGCCTCTCGGAAGCCCTCCCTTCGTGATCTCATCGAGACCCTTGATGCCCGTTGGGCATTTTTCAAGAACAGCAACATCATGTTTTGCCTTAACCATCAATACCTCCCATCACCTTTACTAATAGATATGCTCGATAAGCTCAATAAACCTTGGGATATCCGTATCCACCATGGATAGAGGGCTTTTCCCCCCGGAAACCTCACCATTGAGGAAAAACCGCTGGACTCTCTCCTTATGTATTTCAAGTAGATCGCAAATAGCGTGAATCCCGTACAAGACATCTTCAGTGGAGACACCCTCCCTTTGCAGATATTCCTGCTTTGTCCAACCCACGCTATCGTCATTCTTTGAGTTTTGTGGTGAATCCGGGAAACGGCCCTTTCTTTTGACCACACTTATCAGATAGCGCGAGTCATATTCTTCATACATACATTCTTGCACATCGAAAACGCCGGCCAATTCACGAGACAGAGAGTCTATCGTATGGCTACGGATATAGAGTCCAAAAGCAAGCTTCTCTTCGCACGCATCCGTCTGTGAAAAGTAGTGGTCCAATCGGCATTGGTTTATTAGCCAATGAACCATGGATTCTGGATACCCAAGATTCGACATCCTGTACCAGAAGGAGGCATATTTTTTACGGGTTGCTGAGATAAACCCTTTTCCCTTGTCATTCAATGTGTTTGCGAGGCCTCTTTGAAGAGCCAACGCCTGAATCAGAGAAGGCTGAAATCCATAAAATTCCAATAAAAAGCCATCAAACGATCCTGGCGAAAAACCGATGTTGTCAGCATCCATGCAAACGGCCTGAAAGGGAAGCTTAAGATATTCCGCCCACTGATTTGCAATCCCAACCAGTTGTTTATCCGTATCAATTCCGACAACCTCATAGCCTCTCTGCGCCCAGCCAAGGCATTCTGTTCCAACGCCACATCCTACATAAAGCAAGCGGCTGCCAGGCTCAACCCGTGAGAAGATGAACTCGTTGCGCGGCGTGTATCGAAATTGGAGAACCTTGCCATTTTTTCGCAACTCTTCCAATTGCCTCTTACTTTTTTGGTAGGACTTCTCAAGGTTAGCTTTCCATTGTTCGATACATGCTTCAGCAATCTCCGCGGGTGTTGCTATGGTACGGGCCATACCCAAAAGAACCTTCTGCAGGGCGTCGTCGAAATCCCAGAAAAAATGTTTATAGCTATTTGTTTTCCCCTTGTATAGTGCATCTGCGTGCTTCGAGAAGCGGAGAAATGGCTTCATTGGAGGCGCATAGACAGAAATTCGGAACGATAAGTCAAGAATGCGCTTCAAAGTATTTTTGCCGGCGCCGGTATACTGCTTATCCATGGTCATGCTGCATTCCTTATAGAAATTCTGGCATACGAAAAGACACCGGGAGTATCAATGCGGGTCTTTCTGCGCATGAGACAATTTATAGCACAAGTGAAAATGGGTTAAAATCTTCTCGGACCCAAGCTCCAGCATGGAAATGCGCATGTACTAAAAGCGCATGCTTCGTTTTTTTCGGAAGATTCCTTTTGTGACTCAAAGCAGCAGGTAGGACAAGCGTTCCCGCTTGTCATTATAATGACAGGCGAGGACGCCTGACCTACCTTTGTTGCAATCCCGTTCTCAAGCTGGGGCTTGGGAACGATGGCCCACCACCATACGTGTTAAGTTAAGCGGTTTTGCAGGTGACAGGGCAAACTTTGTTTGTCAGCGCCTGCACACACGTCTATACTATTTATCCGGGTTGTGCCGCCCCTACGGGGCTAAAACAATAGGCGTTTCTCTTTACCCACTCACGCAGTGGGCTACGGTTGTTACACCCCGATGGGGTGTCTTTGTATTACCGCATATACAGTATTCTGAAAGCATCAAGCCCTCACCGGTAATACTGAGCTTGTGTTTCAAACAAATGTGCATAAGTGCCCCCACAATGAATCAATTCATCGTGAGTGCCTCCTTCGATGATTCTTCCCTCCTTCAGCACATAGATGCGGTCAGCCATCCTGACGGTAGAAAAGCGATGACTGATCAGGATGGCTGTGCGGCCAGAGGCCAGTTTGCGGAAATTCTGAAAAACTGAATACTCGGCATTGGCGTCCAGAGAACTGGTCGGTTCGTCAAGGACGATGATCTGCGCATCACGCAGAAATGCCCGGGACAGCGCCACCTTCTGCCACTCGCCAATGCTCAGTTCCTCCCCGTCCTTGAACCGCTTTCCCAGAATCGTATCATAGCCATGGGGCAAGGCGCTGATGACGTCGTCAGCCCCTGAATTGCGCGCTGCTGCAATGATGCGTTCATGGTCAGGCGGAAGGAGGGTATTCCCAAGCCAGATGTTCTCCCGGGCCGTCAGATGGTACTGTGCATAGTCCTGAAAAATAACGGTGATTTCGCGTCTTAGCGCTGCTGTATCAAACTGGCGCAGATCTATTCCATCGATGGTAATGGAACCAGCCGTTGGATCATACAACCGGCACAACAGCTTGGTCAAGGTTGTTTTCCCTGAGCCATTCTCACCCACTAAAGCGACCACTTCTCCCGGCTTAATGCCAAAGGAAATATCATCGAGAACCATCCTGCTCCCCGTAGGATACTGGAAACTGACATGATTAAACACGATACCCGTTTGCATCGGCTGAGGAACGGGTCTGCCATCCAACGGTTCTATGACCTTTCGTTTTAAGTCAAGGAACTCGTAGAGATTGGAAAGGAACAGGTTGTCCTCGTAAAGTCCTGCCAGACCGCCCAGCATCTCCTGAAGAAAACCCTGCCCGCGCTGAAAGGCCATGAAATACATCACCAGATCGCCCATAGTGACGCCCCCATGCACCGCCTGATAAGCGACAAACGCAAATGAACCGTAAATTGCCAGAGATGCGCTGGTCTGTGCCACCAAATCAGCGACGGATCGTCTGGCCGCGATTCCGAGTCTTTCCCCGCGAAGTTTCCGGCGGAGTGCGCGAAAGCGGTTCACGAACAGAGCGCCAAGGTTAAACAAGCGGATTTCCTTGGCGTGGCGACTGTCGGTAAGCATACTATTCAGGTAGCTGGCCTGCCGTTCCGTGGACGTCTGTTCGCGTTGTTGGCGATATATCTTACCCGCGTATCTTAATTGCACGGCGATACCGGGAATGACGGCCGCGAACAGGATTGCCGCAATAATCCAGTTAAATGAAAAGAGCAGCACAGACATCGCGATTAAGGAAATTCCGTTCTGACCCATCAGTACTAAGCCATTCACAATACGAGTGGGCCGAAAGGGAGCCTCTTGTTGGGCGCGTTGGAGTGTGTCATAGTATCGCGCACTTTCATAATACTCCAGGTCTACCTCAATGGACTTGGCGTGGAGGACATTGTTCATGTAATCCGTAACGGCCATGGACTGACCCTGACCGACCAGTCCGGCTACCGAGCGGGTCAAAGCGGCGAACACCGTGACAGCAGCCATGAGAACTATGTAAAAAACCACGTATTTGAAAGCAGCGCCTTTGTCGGGAGCCGCCAGCCCGGCGGTTACCGCGTCCACCATGAGCTTCATGAGATAAAGCGGCAACAACGGCAACGCCCCTTGCACCACAAGGAGAACCCCGTTTGCCATGGTCCAGCCTTTCGCGCTTTGCCAGACAAAACACAACGCGCGACCGAGTTGCAACGTGCGCAGTATTTTCAGTTTTGCCGGGACGGTCTGTTCTTGAGGGTTCTTCGTCAAAGGTAATTATCCAACACCTTTCTGGTTTTAGTAGCATTAAACACAAACCGATTAATTAGGCCTACGACGACTTTTTCGCCACTAAGACACGAAGCCACAAAGAAATACCTTGGTGTCTTAGTGCCTTTGTGGCAACTTTGAATTTCCTAAACATTAAATTAGGCCTTCGGCAGCTTTTTTGATGTAGGGCGAAGTGCCACTTCGCCCGTGACGAAGCAATCGCTTCGTTCTACAACTTTGAAATTCCTATACCTTGAATTTAGCTCCGTAGGAGCGGCCTGTTATTTTTGCCAAACACGCAGACGCTTATTGAAACTCTGTGTTTTTTTAACGTCCCGTAGGGACAAAATATTGGTAGAAATAGGGAGATTATACAAACACAAATGCCGTAGGCATGATATATTTAAAACCCAATTGTGCTACCAAATATATCGTCCCTACGGGACTAATAGTGCTTCTCTGTTTATTTTCTACCAATATTTCGTTCCTAACGGAACTTTGCGGCGCATTAATTACACAACAGATGGGAACGAGAAAAATGCACCCATCGTTGCTTATATTCCACGAGGATGGCTTTTCTCAAACATCTGCTCGATCTCTTGCCAGAAGGCGCCGGTCAAACTGATGTGAAGTACGTGTGTGGGGACGACCCGGGACAAGGCACAAAGGTTATTGAACCGTTCCAGGTGCATGGCGCGGGCTTCTTCTTTTAATAGGCCCCATGCCATGAACATTGATGACTGTCTCGCGCTCTCCACGAGCAGGCTGACAGCATGTCCTGGACCTATCCGTTCCACCCGATCTTCAACCGCCTGGCCCAGGAAAAAGATGCCCTTGACAGGCACAGCGTTTTGCACGTCCCACGTGCCGCCCGGCCCCCCGTCCAGAAAACGGCTCCAGGTGGGCCAGGGGTGAGCCCAGTAGTTGCCTTGCGGGTCCCGCACTACCAGCGTTGTATCGTCGCACAGCGAGCGCCACGGGGCTGGAAGCCGGTTGCTGGCAGTGGTCTTTCCCGTTCCGCTTGGCGCAGTCAGGATCACACCAATGCCGTCCCGTTCAGCGAGCGCGCCGTGCAAGAAAACTCCTCCGCGGGCATGCGTTTCGTGAGCTAAGACGAGCGATAATCTTACAAGATTTACGATCACCATGTTCTCGTGATCGCATGGACTTAGAATGCAGACCACGATGCCGTCATTTTCTGATGACAACGGAACACAATAATCCGTCGCGGACATGTGCGCGTCAACCAGGACGAGAAGACGACGCACAATGCCATGATGAAGCGGTTCGTCTGCGCCTGTCCTGCTCGTCCCAAACGTAGCCGGGGGAAGCGAAGCCGAAGGCATCCTCACGCGCAACTGCATCGCGTCACCCAGTTGTGAAACGATGGATGCTGCCTCCTCGTCCCCAGCGGCAATTTCCCAATGACTCCCATCAGCCAGGACGATGCTATGCAACACTTCCTGCATCCGTAAATGGTTCATGGTTGTTGCCGTTCAGTCAAAACTTGCCGGTTAGATCGGTACTCATCCTGCGGCCTTGGAAGCGCCCTTCCATCCACAAACAAGCGAAATGACCGTTGGATATGCCATTGACGTTTCTGGTCATCGTATCGCCCGATGATATGTTGTCCCAAGAGAAGCCGAAACTGAGCCTGACCCTGGGTTTGGAAGACGACGACTCGCGGCCGGAATGGAGCAGGCAACAACCTGGCTATCAACCCGCAGCGAGACAGTGCGTAATAAAGGGGGCGTAGCAGATGCGACACGTCATTGACAAGGATGCGTCGCCAACGAAGCCAGCGACTTGTCAACTGGCCTTGTAAGCCTCCCGCGATCTCCCGCCGCTTCTGGCCACGCCAAGCGGCTACCACCTGGCCTTTAATGTCCTTTGGCTGCAAGAGAAAGGTATCCTCCTGGGTGTTGTTGTCACCGAGTGTGGATATACCTGCGGGGGTCACACGTATAATGCGGTGTACGATCGGCTGATAAGCCTCCGGTGGCAGAAAAAAGGCCACATCTCCAACGCGCAAGGGCCGGATGCCATAAGGCATAATCTCCATGAGTTCCGGCTCGCGCAGGGTCGGATTCATACTTGGTCCGACATAAGCAGCGAAGAACATAGCCCCGGGAACATTCCCATTACTATACTGCAACTCTGCAACGGCATTGCCGACAGTGATACGTTGAGACGATAATTTATTGATAATTCAGCCTCCATTTGAACCTGCAACAGGATTTCCAACAGTAATAATTTTAACGAATGCCATGTCTTTCTCCTGTTATCATCAGGGCTAAAGCCCATTCAGTGGTCATCACGAACCCCAGCCTAAAGGCTGGGGTTAATACAAAAGCGCTACGGCAGCTATGCACGTGGCGTCCATCACGAATCGCAGCCTAATGGCTGGGGTAATGGCCATACGTGTTAAGTTAAGAAATGAAAAGTCGGGCAAACGCAACCTAAATGTATT
>CAYHFB010000166.1:1297-7900 GCA_964355695.1 uncultured candidatus Brocadiaceae bacterium | reverse complement strand
GTATTACCAAAGAGAAAAAGCTTTATCCCGTTTGCTACCGGTGCACGGAGTTGTACCGGTTTTAAGGTGGTTCGTCGTACTGTATAATCAATGCATGGCCAAGCCCACGCTTCACGTATAAGGGTAACGGCACCGTAACGGACAACCTTACCAAATCGATTTGGTTGAAGAATGCCAATGCCTTTGGTCAATGAACATGGGAACAGGCCTTATCTGACGTAAATACCCTGTACAGTGGTTTGGCAGGCCTTACGGACGGTTCGAAGGCGGGTGATTGGCGCATGCCAAATAGGAATGAGTTGCTAAGCCTGATCGATGTTAAGTGCTTCGGTCCTGCCCTGTCAAGCGCGTCGGGAAAGAGCAAGTGGGTCAGTGGGGACGCCTTTGTCGGCGTGCAGTCGCACGGCTACTACAGTCCCTACTACTGGTCGAGTACTACCTACTCGTCCGGTGCGACGTACAAGTGGGGCGTGACCCTGAACAATGGCGGCGTGAACAACTGCCATAAGGACGACGCGTGGTATGTATGGCCGGTTCGCGCAGGACAATAGATGCTTAGACACTTTGGTTCTTTGTGTCCTTTGACGGGGGGATGCAAGGCATAGGTGTTAAGTTAAGCGGTACGGGCAAACTCCGTTTGTCCGTGCCTGCTTGTGGCTTACATCGGTACGAATGCCGGCGGATATGAATGAATATAGCCCCGGAGGGGCGGCCTGTTAGTAGCAATGGAATTGAAACATCAGAAAAGCTCCGTAGGAGCGGCCTGATATTGCTGCTTATCCGGGTTGTGCCGCCCCTACGGGGCTAAAACAATAGGTGTTTCTCTTTACCCACCGCTTACGCAGTGGGCTACGGTTGTTACACCCCACAGGGGTGTCTTGGTATTGCCGCATAACAAAATACCTTGTGAACAAGGTAAATAGGCTGTCAACCGGGGGCGGTTAACCTGTCTTTGCCATGCCCCGTTAGGGACAACACAACAGTAGCCCACTGCGCAAGCGGTGGGAAATCTTCGTTCTATAACCGCGGCTTTTTATGAAGAGCGAAGAACCTCTTCGCGCTACAAACCGCTTAAATAAAATGAAAATGCCTATACAATTAAATTACATTTGACGGGTGTATGCTTTTGGCTGTATTATGCGTGAAGGAGGAGGTTATGCCATTACTACAAGTAAGAGATTGTCCAGAAGATATTTATAAGAAAATCGTATTGGTTGCAAAAAGGCAGAATCGAACCATAGCACAGCAAATTGTTGTTCTATTGGAAAAAAGTCTTGGCCAAGAGCAATCAAACCGGGAAAGAAGAAAACAGCTTCTGGAAAAAATTAACGAAAGAGATATAGCGAAGAAAGTAAGAGAAATTGATGCAGTCGCTATGATCCGTGAGGATCGTGACAGATGATAGTCATACTTGACGTTAGTGCCGCAATAGAAATTCTTTTGAAAAAAAAAGACAAATTTAACGAGTATTTTGAAAAGGCTGATTGGGTTATATCGCCAGATTTATTTGTATCTGAAATAACAAATGTTCTATGGAAGTATTATAGAGCAAAAGTGTTAACTCATGAAGAATGTATTCGATATGTTGAAGATGGAATCAATATGGTGGATGATTTTATTGCTGCTAAAGAATTGTGGAAAGAATCTCTGGGGGAAGGGATAAAAAACAACCACTCAATTTATGACATGTTTTATGCAGTTTTGACTAGGCGCAATGATGCTGTTTTGCTAACTAATGATGGGGCATTGGTGGAAGTTTGCAAAATATTGAATATTGAAACTGTTTTTTAAAAAGATGCGTAAATAAGTGCGCGTTCTGTTAGTATAGCCAAAAGCTTCTGGGCTTGTTCTTCTCTTTACGCCTTGAAGCTTTGCATACGACATGCCTACACAGTACGTTTCGCCAGCGCCTCCGGGTTTAAACAATGAGGCGGCCTTTGCTTCTTTAACACGGCTATAATGTTTTCAGCCGCAATGACGGACATCTTGTTACGGCTTTCTACGGTGGCGCTGCCGAGATGGGGGGCGAGGACGGCGTTCTCCAATGCCGCAAGCCCTGGCTTCAGCTTAGGCTCTTCCTCGTAAACGTCCAGCCCTGCGCCTGCAATAACCTTGTTTCTTAAGGCTTCTACCAGCGCCGCCTCATCAATCACCGCGCCGCGTGCCGTGTTGATAAGATAGGCGGTCTTCTTCATCATGGCAAATTCCTTTGTGCCGATTAAATGCCTGGTTTTTTCCGTAAGGGGCGTGTGGATGGAGATAAAGTCGGATTTTCGCAACAACGTTTCCAGATCAACCTTTTGTGCGCCCAGCATCTCCTCCAGTACGGCGTTTTTATTCGTGTGTGTGGTATAGAGGACTTTCATGCACCATCCCCTTGACCGCATAGCCATAGCCGTTCCAATCCTGCCTGCACCGATAATGCCCAGGGTTTTTCCTACCATATCACCTCCCAGCAGAAACAGCGGCGCCCATCCCACAAATTTACCGGCGCGGGTGATCTTGTCGCCCTCGACAATCCGGCGACTGACGGAAAAGAGGAGCGCCCAGGCCATATCGGCCGTGCTGTCCGTTAATACGTCAGGCGTATTGGTGACCACAATTCCTCTGCCGGTGGCTGCCTTGACATCGACGTTGTCGTATCCGACAGCGTAGTTGGCAACAATCTTAAGGCTTTTTGTCTCGCGCATCAGGCGGTCGTCTATCCTGTCCGACAGCATAGTAATCAACGCATCACGGCCTCTCGCCTTTTCCAGGAGTTCATCGTAAGTGAGTGGTCTGTCGTGTGGATTTATCTCTACGGTTTGACAGCATTTTCGCAAAAGAGCTACTCCCTCGTCGGGGATTTGGCGGGTGATGAAGACATTGAAAGACATTTACTGGGTTCCTTTAAATTTCGGATTTCGAGTTTCAACTCTCGGGTTTCAGAGGCAAGGCGGAAGCCGTGCCCTACGGGATTTAGTCGCAGTATTCTTTATAAAGTACCATGTAATCTAAAATTATCTTTGTTGCTTCGGGGCGTAGGTCTTGTTTCAGATTTTTATTTTCCAGGACGGCTTTGATCTCCTGCCACACCACACACCAATCGGAATCAAACGCAGCCTGTGCCTTTACAACAGCGAAAATCATTGAAACCGTAAAACTGTCATTAATAGACTTAATGGCTTCATCAAGCAGTGGTGTTGCAAATTCCGGGTGGAAATAATCGTCCATTACGGTAAGATAACCCAGGCAAAACGACTCGTCCGCGCCAAGAAAATCCGTATTCAGTTCGCTCACGGGCAAGTGGTACAGTAGTGCGAGATAATATGCGTACAACTCCGCGTTGTTCTTGCCGTCGAATTTCCATGAAAGGGCATTAATTACGGCGGCCTTAACGTCAATCGGGTTGTCAGGCGACGAGAGAAATTCGGCAATTTCGAGTCCCATTACCCCTTCTAAATGCGCCCTTTGAACCATCTTGACGTCCATATAGGCCTTATAAAAATCCGTGGCAGTAATCGGCGAATCCGCCCGGCTGCTAGCGGATAACGTAAGAAGGGTCGTTAATAAAATAATGGCCAGTATGGTTTTTTTCACAGAGCATTGTCCTTAATATAGTTTTTTGTCATTAATTTTGGTAACATCCTCAAGCGGAGACCAGACACCATGGTTTCTTTTGATTTAAAGAGATTGCAATTGCAAATTAGCCAAAGGTCTCAACCATTCTACGCGACCAGACTATTGGCAGGTAACAAGCACACGCCATTTAATGAAAAACATCATCTACGGTGGAAGCGTTTAAGATTTTTTCGCCCCATCCAAGAAGAGTATCACTATCCGCTGCTTCTATTTTTTGTTTTACTTTCTTGCTAATTTTACCGAACTTTCTTTCCAGCAACCGAAACAACATGGTCAATTCTCCTTGCTGCATACCTTGCTGCATACCTTGCTGTACACCTTGCTGTACACCTTGCTGTATACCTTGCTGCATACCATGCTGCTTACCATTTTCGAATCCTATTCGCTCAATACTCGACACATATCGCATAGTCTTCTCCTTTTCATACTCATGCAATTCCCTGGCAAATTCTCTCTCTAACTCTTCCGGCAAAACCAACAGCCAATCGATAAAACAGTACAGGTCTATAATATCCTGTTTCTCATAGCCTCGTTCATACAGCATCCTGGTCAAACGGAATTTCCAGTATTTCCGCTTTTGGCCATCCTTTATTTCTTTTGCTTTTAGTTGAGCCATGACCACAATAGCAAATGGGTTACTGTCATTCTCCAGTTTAGCCCAATTTTCCGCAAAATCCAATAGCTTGACAATCGGAAAGGTGAAATTCAGCTCGCAGCCCCAAATTCCCTTGTTATACTTGTTCGGTCTGTAGTTTTGTTCGTCGTCGCACAAAATGACCAAACTTGCAACAGCCACTTTGTGCTTTTCCCAAATCCGGTGCCGGTAAACGTAAATCCTCTCGGCAAAATTGGCTTCCCGCGA
This sequence comes from uncultured candidatus Brocadiaceae bacterium, assembly GCA_964355695.1. Classification (GTDB taxonomy): domain Bacteria; phylum Planctomycetota; class Brocadiia; order Brocadiales; family Brocadiaceae; genus JACVXV01. Next base: position 3,417 of record CAYHFB010000166.1, on the reverse strand, counting down.
CGCCTGGACTTCGATATGAATGAGCGCCCAGACCAATTCCCCGTTTTTTAACCAAACCTTGACCAACTTGTCCGCGTACCGCCTACCAATCTCCGCGTCCCTGGTAATTTTCTCCAGTGCGCTGTCCATGAATACCGGCTCTTTATTCCAATCAATCTCTTCGTAAATAGTAAAAAAAAAGAACCTCATAAAATCAGGAAAATAGCGTTCAATGGCTTGTTTCCACGGTGAATCATATTGAGATCGTTCTGTTATTTGCTTGTCTTTTGCCATTTCCGTTTTGCTTGTTTAATAGGGTAAGCAGTTTGCCTAAAACAGCAAGGGCGTTATTGCTTGACAATTTTTATGTGTTCATGAAAGGACTTGACCTTTCTTCTCCAAGCTAAATCATCCTTGGTAAAACCCAACGTCTATCACTCAATACACGAACAACCAGCGTCATCCAGTATAATCGCCGACCGTAAGCAAAACAACAAAATATCCAATAAATCCATGCTAGATTTTATAGAATTTGTGATAGAATGTTGATGGACGTATCCTGAATTTATCTGTTTTAGAATTTATGCCAAGACGTTATGGATATTCCTCAATATATATTAAACCCCTGTTAGAATAAAGAGTATTCGTTTGTCCATGACCAACAAAATCAAGACATCTCTGGTTACAACCATAAGAGACCGCCATTACAAGCGGTCAGTTCATGACGCTGGGCGAACGGGTGGAAAAATCATTTCTGGCCTTATTCCAAAACCACCACGTTTTCTTCTGCAACGCAAAATGTCTTACAAAGTAAACCCATTCCTGCTCTCAATAGGACTACCCCTGTGCGTGGTGTGTCTCCTCTGCGCGGCATTCCTCTCTCTGGGTGGTCCGGCATATAGCGAAGGATATAAGCCGGTTAGCGGAGTGATCCATCTGGATTCTACCATTAGCGGGGGTGCATTGACTCCTGAAGCAGTTGCCGGGTTTGCCCATGATGCGGGAGTGGAAATTGCCGTCTTCACCGACCATGACACCATGCGATGGGAATATGGTATGCTCCCGTTGAGAGGCCTTGTGAGAAAGGTTGTTGAGAAGGATTCCGTCTACAGCTATGGCGAAGCCAATTACCTTAAGACTATCCGCGGACTTAACCAGAAACACCCTGGTATGCTAGCCATTCCGGGCGTCGAGGCCATTCCTTTTTACTGGTGGAAGGGCAGCTATTTTACCAAAGACCTGACCCTTATGGACGGACATAAACACCTCCTGGTGATGGGACTGAAGGGCGCGGAGGATTACAGAAATCTTCCCTCGGTTGGAAAGGGTTACCCCAGGAAGATTACCTTTGAAACGTGCATGAGGCTCTGGCCTGTTTGCTTCTTCGTATTCGCTTGGTTTTTGTTTACATCGTCAAGGGCGAAGTCTAACGGAAAACCGTTAAAATTCGCCGGTATAATGTGCCTTTTCACGGGTATTCTAATCCTATTTAACAATTTCCCATTTACAGCGACTTGCTATGACCAATACCACGGCAGCCGCGGCATTGCGCCTTATCAGGAGGTTATCAATTACGTAAACGCACGAGGCGGCGTAACCTTTTGGGCGCACCCGGAACTGGTGGAAGAAGGAAATAGAGAAATCAGCGGTGTAAAATGTATTACGGAACCTTATCACGAGGACTTGTTAAAGGCGCACGACTACACCGGGTTTGCGGCATTTGCCGCGGGGACAACGTTTATCATACCACCAGGCGGTATATGGGACCAAATCCTTAATCAGTACCGCAAGAGGGAGCGCAATCGTCCGGTTTGGGCTATAGGCGAGGTGGACTTTGGGGATGACAATCGCTTTTCCATCAAGGACTCGCAGACTATATTTCTGTTGAAAGAAAAGAGTGAAGATGCCGTAATTGACGCGCTAAAAACAGGCCGTGTCTATGCCCTTCACCTCTATAAAGAAAATGCCCCCACTTTGGTTTTAAATAATTTTACCATTGAAAACATAGCCGGAAAAACGGTGGCATACATGGGTGATGAGCTGAGAACGGGCGAAAATCCTCACCTAAGCATCCACGTATCCTGTCTGGAAACGGAAAAGAATGCCAGTTACAAAATAGACATCATTAGAAACGGAGAGGT
>CAYHFB010000166.1:0-1197 GCA_964355695.1 uncultured candidatus Brocadiaceae bacterium | reverse complement strand
CTCGAAAAGGGCGGTGCCCCGGCCATCCTGCTGGAAATATTGCAGCGGAGCGACCGTTCCCAATTTGATCATCACATAGCAACGGGGTTATCATCGAAACGGGAAAATGATATGATCCCATGCGCACGAGATATGGGTTTCCCGGTGCATGTCGTTCCTTCCCTCGTCAGGGATATCAAGCCTTTTTCAGATATTCGTGCATTGATAAGCCTCTATGCTTTGATGGTAAAGGGCGGATTCGACGTTGTTCATTGCCATACATCGAAGGGTGGTTTTCTCGGACGCATAGCCGCTCGCCTTGCAAACGCCAGGGTGATTATTTACTCACCCCACGGAGATATTTTCGAGGGGTACTTTGGAAAGACAAAAACCTTTGTCTTTACCGCACTTGAAAGGTTTGCGGCACATTTTACCGATAAAATTATTACCCTGACAAAATCCGGCATTTCCCCGTACATTAAGGCCGGTATCGGTAAAGAATCTCAATTTGACTCTATCTATAACGGGGTTGACGTCGCATCGCTTGAAAATAAAAAATGTGCTAAGATACAAAAGCGCCGGGAACTGGGCATTGATGCCGGCCGCTTTGTTGTAGTAACCGCCGGGCGGCTTGTTCCCGTCAAAGGCCAGGCATTTCTGCTCACTGCGATGAGTGAGATTGTCAAAGAAGCGCCGAACGTGCTGCTGGTGGTTCTCGGTGACGGTGAATTAAGGAGCAGCCTGGAGGAGCAGTCCCGCGCATTGAAACTGGACGGCCGCGTGATGTTCATGGGGATGCGCAACGACGTACCGGAGATTGTTTCATGCTGCGACGTGTTTGCCCTGCCCTCCGTCAATGAGGGGTTTGGCGTTGTGCTGCTTGAGGCAATGGCCATGAAATGCCCGATTGTAGCCACCGGCGTGGGCGGCGTGCCTGAAGTTGTCCTGGACGGGATAACGGGGATACTCGTGCCGCCGAAAGACCCCGCGCAATTAGCCCAAGCTATCCTGAAACTCATAAAAGACCCTCAACTGTCGGCGCGGCTGGCAGAGGGCGGATACCAGCGGCTGAAGACACATTTTGATATTCAAATAACTGTTTCCAAAACGGAGCTTTTGTATAAGAACTTGTACGTGAAGTGATTCGTAGTGCGGGGGGGCAACCCATAAGCGCTAAGTTGTTTTTGATATTTTTTACAGGGATTTAAATATCGAATA
>CAYHFB010000165.1:0-7904 GCA_964355695.1 uncultured candidatus Brocadiaceae bacterium | reverse complement strand
GTTGTGGGATAGGCCATACGTTTGCGCTCAGCAAAAAAACAAACAGGTCGCTCCTACGGAGCTAAATACCTTAATTTGTAGGAAATGCTACAAACAGGCCACCCCTACGGGGCTAAAATAACGGGTGTTTCACATTACCCACCGCTTGTGCAGTGGGCTACGATTGCGTTGCTCCTAAAAAGGCATTGTATCAGAGCTATTAAGCATTCTCTCGTTCCCAAGCCTGGCAGCCGTAACAAAACGATGTAGGTAATTTGCCATTGACCAGTTGGTGTATGAGTTGATGGAGGATGAAGTGAACATTGTTAAAGGGGCAACATGAAACCGGTAAGACTATCTGCACATGCTTTGAGTTATACAACAAAACGTGGTTTTACCATTGCTGAAGTAGAAAAAGCCATACAGGATAGTTTGTGGGAACCATCGGAATTAGGAAGACTCCAGTGTCTCAAGAATTTTTCCATTTGGACATGAATGGAACGGCAAGATATATGAAACGAAACAAGTCCGTCCAATATTTACCGAGCAAGCAGACGAAATTATCGTGATTACCGTTTATACTTATTGTTTTTGAAGGAGTACTCACATGAAGATAAGCTACGATGCAGAAGTCGATGCGCTCAGCATCTCCTTTCGTGAAACAACCGTAACAACAAAACCTCTGGCGGAAGGAATATCAGCGGATTATGACAGTAACGGACAATTGGCCGGTATCGAGATACTCGACGCCATAAAGCGTTTTGGCGACCAGGATACCTTGCGGCAGGTTGTCGTCGAAGGACTCGGTCCATCAATGCAACCTTTAAAATCCTGATTTTTGATATAGTATCGTAAGGAATATGAAAGCTAAAGCTAAGAAAATGAGTGATGAATTACGCCCCGAAGACAACTTTGACTATTCAAAAGCAGCTCGTGGCAAGTAATACAAACGCATTTTTGATAAAGGCGCATAACGTTGTTATGCTTGAACCGGACGTGGCCAAGGCGTTTGTTGATTCTGCCTCGGTAAATGATGCGCTGAGGTCGCTACTTGATTTAACACGAACGACTCAACGTCTAACAAAACGCCCCAAAGGACGAACGACTACCAGTTGCTGACCCATGTAGCCGTGTAGGGTAGGCATTGCCTATCGTAACAAAACGATGTATGTAATTTGCCATTGACCAGTTGGTGTATGAGTTGACGATGGATGAAATCAACATTGTTAAGGGTGGTTCAACATGAAACCGGTAAGACTACCTGCACATGCTTTGAGTTATACAACAAAACGTGGTTTTACCATTGCTTAAGTAGAAAAAGCCATACAGGATAGTTTGTGGGAACCATCGGAATTAGGAAGACTCCAGTGTCTCAAGAATTTTTCCATTTGGACATGAATGGAACGGCAAGATATATGAAACGAAACAAGTCCGTCCAATATTTACCGAGCAAGCAGACGAAATTATCGTGATTACCGTTTATACTTATTGTTTTTGAAGGAGTACTCACATGAAGATAAGCTACGATGCAGAAGTCGATGCGCTCAGCATCTCCTTTCGTGAAACAACCGTAACAACAAAACCTCTGGCGGAAGGAATATCAGCGGATTATGACAGTAACGGACAATTGGCCGGTATCGAGATACTCGACGCCATAAAGCGTTTTGGCGACCAGGATACCTTGCGGCAGGTTGTCGTCGAAGGACTCGGTCCATCAATGCAACCTTTAAAATCCTGATTTTTGATATAGTATCGTAAGGAATATGAAAGCTAAAGCTAAGAAAATGAGTGATGAATTACGCCCCGAAGACAACTTTGACTATTCAAAAGCAGCTCGTGGCAAGTAATACAAACGCATTTTTGATAAAGGCGCATAACGTTGTTATGCTTGAACCGGACGTGGCCAAGGCGTTTGTTGATTCTGCCTCGGTAAATGATGCGCTGAGGTCGCTACTTGATTTAACACGGACGACCAACATCACACTATTTTCGCCTGCAAAACACGCTTCATTTGTTGCAGGGCAAATCGGTGGTCGTCCTGGCTTAGTGCGGCAACGCAGTTTTCAGGGATTATTACCTTGTAACCCATCATAGACGCCTCGGCTACGGTATAAAGGATACAAATGTTGGTTGCCACGCCTGTTAATATTATACTGCCAACAGGCATAAACTGAACATTCCAAAAGACTGAAGTCCTGCCATAGCAAGGGTTGTCTGGCCTTTGCGACACTTTCGAAAGTTTAAATTATGCCCGTTCGTAGTATCCTATGGTATGGGATAAGAGGGGTTGCATCAATATGAATTACGTGGATACCCGTATAAACGCCATACTAAATTTTACTTTGACAATCCTTTTTTTTACCAATATAATTGAAAGTCGCAATCGGCTGCCGCAAAGGCAACCGGCGACGCAGAAAACAAAGGGACTGAGGCCGTGCCTCACTTGTTTTAGGACGTAACCGTTTTTGTTACATAATATGCCGCAATAGTGTATTGTGGCATTTTTGTTTTAAGGGGGATATTGTGAAGTGGGAGGATTCCGCATCGCTGCTCTTGGAAAAGGTACCGCCTTTCGTGCAAAAGACCGTGCGTGAAAAGGTGGAGACGCTTGCCCGTCAGCGCGGAAAAACCCTGGTGACGGAGGCAGAGGTGCTGGCAGCGCGCGGCGAATTTATGGAGAAACAGCAACAGCATCTCCCCGCCGCGAAACAGCACGCACAAAATGAAAAACTCTCCATTATCAGGAAGTATACGAAATATTTCGATAAGGATGGGAATCCTGTTTTTTACCAGGTAAAGACGTGCAGGGGCGCTGAAGTTAACTGCCCCTTTCTCATCACCGATTCCAACCTTCTCGCAAACAAGCTAAAAGACAGGTTGGAAGAGTTGAAGTTCACCGATAATTTGATCGGGAAGGTAGATGGACAGATTTTGCCCCACCACACCTTGAAGCTGGCGGTGGCCGGATGCCCTAATAGTTGTTCCATGCCGCAAATCAAGGATTTCGGAGTCCACGCTGTAGAGCCAGTTTCCGTTGACCCTGACTGCGCGTGCATAAGCTGCATGAAATGCGTGGAGACCTGCCGGGAAGATGCAATTACGATTGAGGATGGCCAAGTAAACCTTGACAAGGAAAAATGCGTACATTGCGGACTTTGCGCCAAGGTGTGCCCTACCGGTTCGATAAAGACAACGGAAAAGAGATACCGGGTGATGATTGGGGGGAAGGTTGGACGCCATCCGAGGTTTGCCTTGGACTTATTACCACTGGCGAGTGAACCCGATGCCGTTAGGGCATTGGACGTTTGCGTTGATATGATACTTTCAGATAAGAAAGAACACCGCTTTAGAGCGCTTATAGAAATGCGCGGCATAGAGGAGATTAAAAAAAATTTATGATACTTTGCGACACTGATAGAAAGATACTGCATCGCCTGCAATCCAACCTGCCACTCGTCTCAAGACCGTTTCTGGAATTGAGCAAGGAGCTTTGCATAGACGAAGACACCATCATCGAACGCATCAAGTTCATGATCGAAAAAGGGTACGTAAGACGGCTTGCACCTATTATCAACACCCAGGCAATGGGCCGGGAAGCCACGCTTGCCGCTATTAAAGTCCCGGAAGACCGCATTGATGAGGTAAGCGCCATTATCAATGGTTACAGCGGCGTGTCTCACAATTACCTGCGCAAGGGCAGGAACACTCACATCCCGTACAACATGTGGTTTACCATGTCGGCGAAAGACGACGAAGAACTCAACGCAACGCTGAAAGAGATCGAGAACAGAACGGGATTAACGGTGCGGAGTTTGCCCACCATAAAAAAATACAAGATTGGAGTTCGCTTTAAAATTTACTAGGCGTAATAACGTATGACAACTACAAAAACAGAAGAAGACATAGACATTAAACTCATCAAGCATATACAAGAAGGCCTGCCCGTAACAAAGACGCCATACAAGGACATCGGCGATGCGTTGGGAATGACCGAAGACGAGGTAATCCAAAGACTTAAAAAACTCCTGGAAGCTGGCAAAATCAGACGGCTGGCCGCATCCATCGCCCATCGCAAGATAGGCATTGATGCAAACGCCATGTGCGTGTGGAAGGTGCCGAGAGAACGGGTTGATGAAGTGGGTAAAATCATGGCTGGTTTTGAAGAGGTGACTCATTGCTATGAACGCCCCACTTATCCCGATTGGGAATTTAACGTTTTTACCATGATCCACGGTTACACGGACGCCGAATGCGAGTCGGTAATCCAGGCTATCAAGGAAAAGACGGGTTTGAGCGAAAACGTTATCCTTTACAGCGAAAAGGAATTTAAAAAGGTTGGGGTGAGGATATAGGTTTCGGGTTATTTTGAGTGAATATAGGGGTTTGCATGGGAAAGGGCTGGGGAAACCCAGCCACTGAAGTTGCTTTTTCTTTCTCCCCTTCTCTCTCATTCCTCATTCATTTAATGTTCAGCATGGCACGCAAAACAAGAACGCATGCTGTTTTATTTTGTTTTTGCCGTACCTATCTTTCTATAGAAAAGGGCAAACGCCTAACAACCCTGCCCTTTTACAAAAAACTTCTCATCAAAATGTATCCTTATGAAATAGGCCAAGAGTGCCCGACCTGCCTGATATTCAAACAAATCTCGCTGATTGTGTGAAAAACGGGGGCATCTCACACCCGTTGATTAACCACTTGATGAAACAGATAAATCCATCGAAACAACAAACATATCTGAATAACCAACCCAGCCGCAACCCTTCAAAGTAGCGGGTAGTGTGGGCTAAACGAAGTGTATCCATCAAAAGCAATAACACCGTAAAGCCGCAATGAACGCAGGGGAAAAAGAGGGAAAAAGGATGGCGGATGGTTTCAGCCAAAGAGCGCTCCGCCAATATAAGAAAATTAAACTCCCTTGAATGGCTTTAAAAAGCTGAAAATCAGGGAGAATCTGTGTAGATAACTCTATAGAAAAAGGAAGTTTGCTATGTTACAAGGAATTATATTCGACATGGATGGCACAATTACGAAGCCAAGCGTGGATTTTGCGGCTATTGAACGGGAAATTGGCGCCAAAGTGGGATTCATTATCGACTATGCGGAGAGATCCAGCCCTGAAGAGCGCTCACGGGCGCTTTCGATTCTGGAACGCTTTGAAGCACAGGCGGCAATGGAATCGGAACTCAATGAGGGTGTGTTGGAGATGCTGGAGTTTCTCTCCAAAAAAAAGTTAAAAAAGGCCATTTTAACCCGCAATTCCCGCAAATCGGTAGATACCGTCCTGCTCAAGCACAACCTCCACTTTGAATACATCGTATGCCGCGAGGATGCAAAACCAAAACCGGCGCCCGATCCTATTTTCCTGCTAAGTAAAAAGATGGAGATTCATACGGATCATCTGCTCATGGTGGGTGATTACAAGTACGATATCATGTGCGGCAAGGCTGCGGGGACGAGAACCGTCCTCCTTCGCTACAAAGAATACGTGGAGACGGAAGTGACCCCAGACTTTGAAATAACCAGCATCCGTGAGGTTATTGAAATTGTTGAGCGTTGGCGGCCCAAGCAAATCAGCGTTTAGCAAGCCTGTTGAGGATGTCTATACCCAGTTCTATCGTTGCATCAGCGGCGGCATACGAAATTCGGAAATGGGTATGCCGTTCGGAAAAGACGCTACCGGGAATCATAAGCAGGTTTTGTTGAATTGCAGCGGTCGTGAATTCTTCATCTGTTCCCCAGGGTACTTGCGGGAATAAATAAAACGCACCCCCCGGTTTTACGATGTGGTAGTTATCTTTTAGGCCATCGTACATCAAATCACGCTTTTTTCTATAGCTTTCAAGTACCCCGTGCAAATGGATTTTCCCTGATTTTGCAAGGGCGTGCTGGGCGAATGAAGACGCGCAAACGAAGGTGTACTGCTGAAGCTTGAGCATTTCGTTTATTATTGCCGAAGGTCCTGCCGCATAGCCCATCCGCCAGCCCGTCATGGCAAGCGACTTGGAAAACCCATCCACAATCAACGTTTTCTCGTAATAACGGCCGATGCTTTCAAATTCATGGTTGTAGTCATAGTCATGATAGATTTCGTCAGAGATAACGAGCAAATTGTGCTTCTTTGCCAGATCAGCAATCTCTTTGAGTTCCTGGGGTGATGACATCACCCCCGTTGGATTTGCAGGACTGTTAATGAGGAGTATCTTGGTTTTGGGGGTGATATATGGCTGTATACGGGCGGCTGTGAGCTTGAAATCAGGATAGGTATCCACCATGAGCGGAACCCCGCCGCAGAAGTTCGTCAAATGCTTGTAGCTGACGAATGACGGATCCTGGATTAAAACCTCGTCTCCCGGATTGACCAATACCAGGAAGGCAAGCGTTAGCGCACCGGACACGCCCGACGTGATTATGATATTTTCAGCATTTACACCACGCTCTTTTTGGAGGTGGCCAAGCAACGATTTACAAAGCTCCGGTATTCCCTGCGTAACGGTATATTTGTTTGCGCCTCGGTTAATGGCGTTTATCGCCTCGGCTTTTATATCCTCTGGAACGTCAAAATCCGGCTGACCTATACTTAGGTTCACCGGATTTTGCATTTTTTGAGCCAGGTCAAATATCTTTCGAATTCCAGAGGAGTCTAACTTCGACATCCTGTCTGCAATCATCACTTCTTCGCCTTTGCCTTATCCTTACCGGCTGCGGGTGCTGCAGCAGCAGCGGCTGCGGCGTCCTTCGTAGCAGCTCCCGTCGCGGCGGTTTCAGCCGTAGCGCCCTTCTTCTCAGCAGTCTTACCCTTTTGTCTTATCTTTGCAACCTTTACCTTCGGGATACCGAAGACCGATACAGACGGGTTCCATCGCCCCTCTTCCTTGAGCATCTTGATGCGCTCAATTCGCGTAAGCACGTTTCTCGGTCTTGCCAATTTCCCTGAAGTCTTTAAACTTTTGTCTATACTCATGTACCCTCTATCCTCCTGACCCTATCTCATACGTACGGGATAACATCCCTCAAATTGTTTTTTATTTCCATAAACCAGCTCAGACAGCGCCTTCTGCGCGTGAGTTAAACCCGAGCTGTCACTTCCTTCATACTCACCGACGCAAACAAAAATATCCTTCTCACCACTGACCACAAAGGCGTCCAACCCTAGTTTATCATAGATTACCTTTGCTACATCTTTTGCCTTCTCAATATTTTCCCTGGTGTTTTTGTAAGACACCACGCGCAACGTCCACGAATCTTTAGCCGCCGGTTTTGGCGGCTCTGCCGGTTTCTCGACCTTTTGCGGCGCAGGCTTACTTGCATTCTTTTGAGGCGGTTCCACTGCCTTTACCGGAGTTGGCTCCACCGGTTTTTCCACCTTTTGCGGCACAGGCTTGCTTGCAGGCTTCTGCGGAACTTCAGCAACCTTTGCCGGCGCGTGTTCAACCTTCTTCGGCGCCGGAGGCGCCACGGTTTCCCTCCACTGCTCTTCTTCACCACCCTCCAGCATCCCGGCGCCCTTATTGTAACCGACCTTGTACCCTACGAAAAAGCAGGCGATTGACAAAAAAGTCGCCGCAATTGCACTAATAATCAGGGTTTCCTGGCGCAAGACAACATCGTCTTTTCTCACGGCAGGTTCACTGGTATAAGGGCTTTGCGGTGAGGAATAGGACTTCAGCGGTGATTCAGACTTAACTTTATCAGGAATCCCCTCTTTACTGGTATTCTTTATCCACTTCAATGGGTCTACCGGAGCAACCGGCCTCTTTTTTTCGCGGATTTCTGCAACAGACGGTGGTGCAGGCTCTTCTTTGGGCTTAACAGGGGGTTTCTCTTCCTTCCGCTGGATGCTTTCCGGACCTCCAGGTCTCTTGAACAGTTCAAAAAACTCTTTTGAATCGCTTCCTTTGGTCATAGCGGATTACTCCAACGTA
>CAYHFB010000164.1:0-7928 GCA_964355695.1 uncultured candidatus Brocadiaceae bacterium | reverse complement strand
CAAAAACAAGGGTTTGCCGGTAATTATAGGTTTCTAAACTTAACACCTATGGGGGGCATCCCCCGCCTGGCGCGCGTACGCGCACCACGCTTTACCGTACCAGCAATGCCTCGGCCAGGCGGATGTCTTCAGGGGTGGTAATCTTGATGTTTTCATCGGTGCCTTGCACAATGTAGACGGGGTGGCCCGCCTGTTCCACCATTTGGGCATCATCGGTAAATTCCGTATCGGTGTTTTTAAACTGGTCAAACACTTTTGCGATCAACTCCCTTTGGAAACCTTGCGGGGTCTGCGCCATCCAGAGGCTGTTTCTGGGTACCGTGCGTTGGATGAGGAGGTTGATGCCCACCTGCTTGACGGTGGCCTTCATAGGCGCTGCGAGGATTGCCGCGCCGGTCTCTTTAACCTTGTTTATAACCGCGACGATGTGTTCCTGCTTTACCAGGGGTCTGACGGCATCGTGGATCAGGACAATCTCCATAGAAGGGTCAACGTTGCATAGACCTTGATATACGCTGTCCTGCCGCCTTTTTCCCCCCGGAATGATTTTTTTTACCTTAAGTGCGCTCAGGGTATCCTGCCATTGCTCACGAAGGGTATGTATCTCAGCATCGCCTGTTACAAAGATGATTTCCCTGACCGCGTCAATCCTGGAAAACCGTTCAACCGTATGGAGGAATATGGGTTTGTTGTGCAGCAACAAAAAAGGTTTTTTGACGGGGCCGCCCATGCGCAACCCAAGCCCTGCCCCTACTAATACAACGGATACCATCATTGTTCCTTCCCACCTTGTGTCTTTGCCTTTATTCTCTCGATAGCCTCAACGGCGTTTTCCCGAATCTCTTTATTCTTGCTGTGCGCGAAATCCTCAAGCGTGGAAATGACGTCGGGATTGCCGATCCTGCCCAATGCCCAGGCCGCAGCGGCGGCAACGGACGGTTCTTTATCCTTCAACGTCCACAGGAGGGCATCGACTGCGGTATTGTCCCGAATCCAACCAAGCGCTTGCGCAGAGCGGGACCGCGTCTCCTTATGAACGTCACGCAGCATGCTTACCAGGGCAGGCACCGCGGGCGACCCGATTTTTATCATTGCCCACCCTGCCCTTCGCCGTGTTACCTCCTCGTTGTCCCTTAACGCACCAGTCAAACGGGGAACGGCCTTTTCCCCCATCACTGCAAGCGCCCAGGCAGCCTTGTCGAGCGCACCTGATGCGGCTTCTCCGGTGTCGGTAACAAGGACGTTGGACAGGGCATTCATAGCAATATTTCCACCCAGTTGTCCCAGCGCCTCAACGCACGCACTCTTGACGTACCAGCTTTTTTCTTTATTAAGGACTTCTGACAAGGTGAAGGCCGCACCCCTGTCTCTCAGTGCCCCCAAGGCTCTTGCAATTTCATATTTTACCCCCGGATTCGTTTCGGTCTTTATCATATCCATGAGCGTAGAAGCGACTTGTCGTGAGCCGAGCCTTTTCAGCGCAAAAACGGCCGCCCTTCTCACGTCCGCATTTTTATCCTTAAGCATCGATTGCAGGCGGTTCGATATCTTTTCATCATCGTCCTCATGGAAAAAGCTGAGCGCCCAGGCGGCATTTTGCCTTATCTGGGGCATCCAGTGCTTCGTGAGTTTAATGAGCGGAGGGACGGCGTATTTCTGAGGTAAAACGGCCATCGACAATGCGGCGGTTCTTGATTTGTCGCTATCATCACTTTTGATTGTTTCCACCAACGCATTGATCTTGTTTACAAAAAATGTCTTGTTATCGTTTTCCTCTTGTACCGCAGTATTTACGGGGTTTTTATTGGGCGACGGTGTATCATCATTTCCCTGGGTATCCATCCCTAAAATATCCATCATAACGCATGGATAATCCACAAGCATAACGTCTACTCCCGCCTCGATCCTGCCTTTCATGGTCTTTCTGTCGTCGCTCTCCAGCAGAATGGAAAACGCGTACTTCTTTTCGCTGTGAACACGGTTAACACCCTCTTCCGTCAATTCATCCAGGGACAGGAACACAATGTCCTTTCCTTGTATGGCGGCGTCTTCCGTGTTAAAGTTGCGCAAAGACCCCCACAAATAGACCTGCGTGGACATACCGCAGCTTTTTATGATGTCCAGCGCCTGTTTTTCCACGTGAGTTTGCTTGATGTTTACCAGCAGTTTGAGTTGGTTTGCTTTGCAAAATTTTAGCACGTCGGAAAACAACGGCACCCGTTCATCTTTAAACCTCGCGCCACGCCATGACCCTGCGTCGTATTGCTGGATTTCTGCATACAATAATCGGTCTACATACCCATACCCATCGGTCGTTCTATCGATGGTTTCGTCTGCCATCAATATCAATTGATGATCTTTTGTTTGCCGGACGTCAACCTCTACGCCGTCAATGCCAAACTCGGCAATTCTTTTTAAGGCTGCAAACGTGTTTTCCGGAACGTCTTCCAATATGCCATGGCGTGCAAATATCTCCACCCGATGTTTTTTTTCTGCCTGTACAGGGCTTACGAAAACCAGGGGTAAAAACAACAGGATGATCGTTGAAATGCGCATAGAATGCATAGGGTTATTTGCCTGATTGTTGTTTGTCAATAACCTGCCAGTGGGGGCTGCCTTCCCAGGTGATTTGGTTTTTTGCCATATTAAAATACACCTCTTCCGAGAACGTTCGCGACCCGCCTTTTCGCAATTCAGCCTTTGGCTTGCCGGTTAACAATGCCGTGTTTTGAATAAAGTCCCACGTCAGGAACGAACCGAAACCTTCATTTTCGTCCAAGTTCTTACTGAGAAAATACACGTTGCCGGCGGCGATAAGTTTTGTCATTTTCTGGTTATCATCAAAATAAGCATCCATCTGGTCGCTATTCAGCCTTTCTCCTCCTTTTGTAGCCTCAACGCCTTCATAAAAACTAGCCTTACCCATATCTGCATTGTAAAACATCTTTTTTAACCATTTGATCTTTAAGTCCTCATCTTCTGCCGCACCCTGGGATTGGAGCTTATCCGCTTTTTCATACAAGCTCCCCTCTCCCTCGCAAAGCATATTGTGTCCACCTTCATAAAACACGACCTTTGGGGAGAAAATTTGTCTACTTTCTCCATCTTTTAATATAACAAAGGGATATCCTCTTAAAATAGAAATCTTATTCTTCACGTTCCAAACCACCTGGTCGCCAACCGCTTCACTGACCAATCCACCCTCTTTCCGGTTTACGATATGGACGTCTTCCGACCCTTTCATTGACATTATGCTGCTATCATGGTCACTGAGTTTCACCTTGAGGTGGTTGCAGGATAGTATCGAATTTTCCTTTCTTACCTCAACGTCCTTTTCAAAAACGGCCTCCCGCGCGTCGCTCACGTAAGCCATGGAGCCTTCCCACGCAATGTTAATAACATCCACGTCGGGTTCTTCAGCATTATTTGCTGTCTTACCTTTCTTTTTCGGTTCCACCTGCAAAGTACCGGCCGCCGGCACGTCTATCCTGCCGATATTCTTATAAAATATCATCTTCCCGGCGTACAAGTTCAGGCCTTCCTGCACAAACTCCGCCGCCTGGCGATCATCTTCCAGGGTTGCGCTTTGCGTATTCATGTCCCACGTCAGCATGTTTCCCTTCGCAATCTTACCGTCCTGTGATGCCAGTACGCTTCCGGTGGCAATCGACTGCTTCGCCTGCTTTGTTGCCGGGTCGATATAAATAACAAGCTTATCAGAGAAAACCGTTGTTGCACCAATTTTCATGACAACCTGATCATGAAAGGTCAGCATTTGAGCGTCAACCAGCTTTTCAAAAACAAGTTGCCCGTTGGAACGAATAACCGTATTTTCGGTTTTTGCCTCTTTTGCTTCTTTCGTCTCTTTTACATCTGCATCCTCAGCGGTAACGGTATCTTCTGAAGACGTTTCTGCCTCCTGTTTTTGCGGCTTATCGGAGGTGGAAAAGGGATCGTTCTTTATACCACTCATTTCCATCACAACGTCCTTCTTTATCGACATCTTTTTATTAATCAGGTCTATTTCACAACCCTCCCCGATGATTTTTGTGCCGTTTCCCATAATGGTAACCGGATTGTCCGTGTGTACCAGATTTTTATTTGGCAGATACCGTAGATAATCCGTAGTGAGTTTTGTATCAACGTCAAAGTGAACGACAACGTTGTCTGACAGGTAGCCCTCTCTGGAAACGTTATTCATTTCGCCATTCTCGGACGTAATTAAAATGGTCTGCGTTCCGTTTTCCGTATCCGCTGAATCCATCACCTCAATTTCGGGGGAGATTATTTTGTAAACATTATCGTTTTGCAGTATCGTACTCTCGCCACGCAGGACTAAAACTTCCTTGCCCTTTTCGTCGTAACTTGGCATGGAAAGCTCCTCCACGGATTGCCTTATGGTGTCGGAGTTTTTGGAACGCCCCTGCGATTTCTTTGCAGGCGATGGAGTTACTTTCTGCTGCTTCTGACTCAGGCTCGGACCCTGATTCTCCTGCACCTTATTCTCCGTCGGACGGTACACGATAAGCGACACGAGAATGATTATGAGGCAAGCAAGGGGAATGGTTATAAGAACGTATCTACGTATGACCATAATAGTTGATTTGTTGTGAATGTTTAAAAAGGTATAGAAATAAAAGGATGTGTGCAAACATTACATTCATACATCCCGCTCGTAAGCCACAAACCGGTCTATGGTATTTTACCTTATTGTAGCTGGAAAAATGCAAACAAAAGAAACCGCATACAAAATGCCTGCGCCGGTATCGGGCGCAACACGCATCAAACCTGAAGGTTTGAGCTACAAAACAACATTTTACAAAAAATTGGGTCTGATGGGTGGCCGATGCCCGTCCTTCCATACCTTCATTGCGCGCGACCACCGTCGTGAACCGCAACGATTCTACCTTCTTATTCAAGGCACTCAGCTCATTCACCAGCTTCCGGTACTCATCCTGCACGACCAGTTTTTGGAAATCAGCCCGTAAACCACGGGGTTATCCCTCTATATTTTATATGAAATAAACAAGCCATTTTTATGTGTTTTTACCTTTTTCGTTTTATTCTTGCCTGCTTTGATTCTATCAGTCTTTTCAAGGCATTCAAGGGAATTTAATTCTTGTGTAGTTTTATCTGCTTTGGTATGCTTTTACCACAAGGTACGACATAAGTACGACGCAAACACGGAGGTGTATCCAGTCGGGCAGATAAAATAAAAAACTCGCAAATTTATTTGTTTTAGCTAAACTGACTACCTGATAGAAAAAAGCAATTTCCTATCATCGATTTGCCACATCAAGGCGTGTTATCTTCTCAGCATCCTATAAAAAACAAAAAAAACTTTTACCTTGCCAATCATACTCTAATGGAGTATGTTTAGTCATGCTCTTTATTGAGTCCCGTATCTTTACCCGGTTTCTTAGTGACTATCTTAAAGATGATGAATACCGGGAATTGCAGGCTCATCTTGCAGATAACCCGGAGGCAGGCGACATTATTCCTCGAAGCGGCGGGATACGTAAAGTAAGATGGGGTGTAAGCGGCAAAGGAAAGCGCGGCGGAACGAGGATTATCTATATACTGGCAGGTCCCGGACAGCGAGATATACCTGCTGACCCTTTACTCAAAGGGCGAGATGAGTGACCTTTCTTCAAAAGATCTGGAGGCACTGAAAAGGATGGTGGAAACATGGCGACAATAAAGAAAAGAAATCTATTTGCTGAACTTACAGAGGCTATTGAAGACGTAAATCTTTACAAGAAGGGGAAAATCACCCTCAGACAGTATGAAGTCAGGGAACCGGCCAAGCTTGAAGTCTCCGCAGATGTCATAAGGGACACGAGGGAGAAACTGCATCTCAGCCGGGCCGTATTTGCCCACGAGCTTCATATCTCACCCAGGACCCTTGAGAAGTGGGAGCAGGGAAGAGGAAGGCCGAACGACCAGGCAGCAACCCTCATACTTCTCGTAAGAAAGTATCCTGATACCATTCAGAGGCTCAAGGCGCTTGAAGGATAAACTGGGATTCCGCTACGCTACGCTTTATACAATACAGCGAATGCGAATGGTGCAGACCTTGTCGGGGCGTAGCCGCTCCAATCCTCCCCCGGAGGGAAAAGCGCAAAATCTCAAATTCAATAACCCACTTGACACTTTTTAGGCTCCTCAGTAAAATCTGTGGGTAAGTTGAGGTTCAGGTAATTTTCCAAGTGTATGGTAGAGAGCCAGTTCGGCTGCTTTGAAAGTCCTAAAACCATAAGATTTTGACGACACGTCAACGAAACTGGTAAGGTCGTAATTGATTTCTGCTGCTTCCTATCTTAAAAATTAAGCAACGTCTGCCATGATATGTGGGGTGAATACTATTGTCAATGTCAATTATTAGTGTGTTCTGCGTAAACATTCGGGTATGTGCCCTTTTGCCTTCTTGGAAAAATCTACCCTTGACGTCTACGGTAGATAGTTATATACTTGCGGGGTAAATTAAGACTCTTTATGACGGAGAGTGTGCGTGCGTCATACCTGTTTTAACTGCCGTGAGTAAGCGCTTGCCCATAAAAATCTTCAGAGAACCACCATGGACGACAAAAGACTTTTCCGCCGTATCCCGTTTGACACCCAAACGCAGGTAATTTGTAACAAGGTAACGTACAACGGTACCCTGCTTGACATATCATTAAAAGGGGCGTTGGTACAGTTCCTCGAACCTATCCCTGCGGCAAAGGGCGAACACTGTAATGTAGCAATCCATCTTCCATCCTCCAACGTAAACATGTTCTTTGAGGCAACCCTCGTTCATGTGAGTCAAGTTAACTATGGTTTTAAATTTCTCACGGAAAATATTGATACGATCACCCATCTAAGAAGGCTGATGGAATTAAACATAGGTGACGATAAAGCCGTTTCCGATGAGCTTGCCTATTGGCTGCAGGCATAATCGTTCTTTAGCACAAAAAGGGAGAAACGATCTCCGATTACCATTGCCCAAAGCCCCTGTTCATCAGTGCCCCATTCGTACTACTATCCATCAACTTCTTGTTTTTCATAGTGCACAACAGTAAGGTATTGATTAGATCAGGCATACGTAAAGTTTAGAGCATTGAGTTTTTTGGCTTATGAAAGCGAATATCGAATATCGAACAAGGAATAATGAACGGCGAAGGATAAGAATACTTCATCATCCGAAATTCGATATTCGATATTCGAAATTCGATATTCGATATTCGCATTTCGATATTCGCATTTGGTTACGGCCAAAGGCCGCGCCCGGATATTGAATATTAACGCTTGGGGAAATCACCGCCTCCCCATATTACATTGCCGGTAATTTCGAACAAACCCAAAAAGCACATTTATCTGTTTTTTCAAAAAAACGTACCATTATGGCCATGATTCAAATCACACGCACCGTCACGATTAACGAAGACGATATTAAGGTGGAATTTATCCGTTCATCGGGGCCGGGAGGGCAAAACGTTAATAAGGTTGCCACTGCCGCACAGATACGTTTTGACGTGAAGCAATCCACCGCCCTTCCGGAAGACGTTCGCAAACGGCTACTCCGATTGGCAGGCAAAAGGATTGCGGAAAGCGGAGAGCTGGTTATCAGCGCCAGACGATTTCGCACCCAGGAGCAAAATCGTTGCGACGCAATCGAACGATTAACAGACCTGATCCGCCTTGCAGCCACACCACCCAAACGCCGGCTAAAGACCAAGCCCACCCGCGCATCAAAATCCCGCAGACTCGACATCAAACATCGCCGTGGCACAATTAAAGGCGCAAGAAGACACGCCCCATCCCATGAGGACTAAAAATCCCGGCATACCGTCGCACTGATAAATCGGCGGGCTGTAGCCCTGAGCTATGGGATGTATCGTGTTTACAAAAAACGGGGGAATGCACCATAAGCGCTAACTTGTTTTTTT
>CAYHFB010000163.1:0-7939 GCA_964355695.1 uncultured candidatus Brocadiaceae bacterium | reverse complement strand
TGCAAGAAGGGGATTTGCTGTTCAAAATCCCTTATCTCCTCCATTTGGCCGCCTAAAAAGGAGATATTCAATTCGTGGAGTCCATCCCCGGAAAAGTCGGCGCCGAGTTTCAGCGCCAGGGAGGCCATTTTTTCCAATTCGCCGGAGCGCTGAAATTTCCAGCAATGGATCATCTCCTCTATCCTTTGGATAATATCCGGTTCCGCACTGCCGGACGACCATTTCCCAGCTTGATCCGTCATCCAGATAAAGGCGGGACTTTGTATGCCGAGGTCTTTTATTTCCCAGATAAGCGCCGCTCCCTCTTTCACTTGGCCGCTTTTTAAATGGGTGGCGGCAATTTCCATCTTGTTTTGCATCTTTTCATACTTCGTCCCAATTTCCGCCAAATACTCGATTTGTTGTTCAATGTTTTCCCTGTTGGCTTTCTCCCCTGTAGCGGGCGTGGATTCCAGCTTTGCCCAAAGCTCCCTCCTCTTTTTGTCCAGCTCATTTTTTCCTCGGTACCATCTTTCAAAGAATTCCACCAGATAGGGGAGACGCTTGCGCTGGGTTCTGGATTGGCTCATGGCCAGCCAGAGATCGAAAAACCCCTCCTTGATCCGGTACACCTTGGAACGTTTGTCCTGCGCATGGTCCGCCACGGAAAGATAACCCGCATCCAGCATCCTTTTTAACAGGGAAGAACACTGCTGGGGAGGTTTACGCATTTTCCGCGCAATGGCTGCCGGGGTCTTTTCCTCGCACCGCATCAGGGCGATGGTCTCCAGCAAGGCCCGCTCCTGGGGTGCAAGTTCCTTGATCCGGTCCTGATAAAAGGGGGAAATTTGGTCCAGCAATTTTTCAAACTGTTTTTTTACTTCCAGAAGGTCTTCCTTGGCTATGAGGTCGTACAGCATCATGGTAAGGCGAGGGTTCCCGCCGGTCATTTCGTGGAGGGCCATGATCTTGGGAATCAGGCTGTCAAAGGATTCCAGGAGATTTTTCCGCTTGTCCCATTCCAGATGAGAGCGTACCAGTTGCACGGTTTGTTCCGTGGAAAGTTCCTCCAGCACCTGAATGTCGAAAAAGTCGTACATGGGATGCTTGACATCGTCAAAGCCCGAAAAGAAAACCGGGGAGGCGCCGATAAAGGTGGTGAACTCCGACTCCATCAAAAACTTGCGCAGTTGGTGCATGCCCTTTTCGTTCTTTATTTGCTGGCTGAAAACAGTGTCGATGTTTTCCAGGAGAATCAATAAATCCCTTTTGCTCTCTCGGTGGTATTGTTTCAGGCGCGGCAGGATGGTGTCGATGATCACATCGTCGTCTTCCACTTCCTCCAGCCTAGCGTGCAGTTTCTGCCAGGGAGCCTTGTCATCCACCTCCTCTCCAAGTATTTCCACCACGCCCAGGAGAAAATCGGCAAAGGACAAAATCCGGTGGCTTTCTTCCGGAAAGGAAATGATGGTGTAGAGGTCTTTCAAGGAAGGGGAACTCATGATGGATTCCTTCATGATCTTTAAAAAATGGGTCTTGCCAATCCCCCTCGGTCCGATGAAGACGAAGTGCTGTTTTTTCTTTTTCCTTGCCTGGCGCTCCAACTTTCCCAGAAGTTCTTCCAGGATTTCCTGGCGTCCAACCGTGGTTTTCAAAAGACGTTCAGGTGACGACAGTCCCGGTCGGTAAAATCCGATCACTTCGGAAGGGGCGTTAACAGTTGTATCCATAATATTTTTTCCACCATTGTTTAAGGAGTTTGTTGGAGAAATCAAGTTGCCGTCCTTCGGTTTCCCTGATATAAAAATCGCTTTCCAGCAGCAACAGCAGGTTATTGAAGGCCTTCTTCAACGCGCCTTCGGCCCTTGGGCGTGCCTTTTTTGCCTCCAAATTCCGGTATAGGGAGAAAAGGGCGTTCCTGGAATGCCCGCAGTCCGTCACGGAGAGTTGGTCCAGGAGATGGCAGGCGGCCTCCTTTTCCTCTTCGTGATAATGAATATCTATTCTGGAGCGGAAATGCTGGAGTTTATCCCTGGCCCTCTCGCCCAACAGGGATTTTTCATAAACCTGAGACACGACCGCTACAGAGATTCTTTCTCCCTGGTTCCGCTTCGAGTGCCGGTAAAGCTCCTGGATCAGGAGTTGAAGAAAATAAGGAATCGGTTCCCCAATGAGTTCCTGAATCCGGCAAATGATTTCCGGGTCGAACTTTACCTCGTGTCCGTTTAGCATTTGTGCGGTAAACAACTCCACCTCGGCGGGAGAAAAGGGAGGGAGGGTGATTTTTTCCAGGTCATTGACGGACTTTATTTCTCCCATCTGGTCAAGGGTGCCTTCGAGGTTAACGGACCCGGCCAGAAACCAGCGTATGCAAGACTTCGGGCGGATGCGGATACCTCTGAAGAAATGCAAAAATGTGGGGGTTTCTTCGGGGTATAGCTTTTGCATTCTGACCAGCATGTCAGGAAGTTCATCAATCAGAAAAAGGACTTTTCGCCCGCTTTGATGAATCCGGTCCATGAGTTCGTGGCTCTTGTCCTGCCAGGATTCTTTAAATCCCGTCTTTTTCAGGGCAATCTTGAAATCAAACGCCTCCACTTCCTCAATTTTGCTTAAGATGCCTTTTAGAAAGCTCCAGCCTTCAGTCAGAAACTCCTTCAGGAATTTTGGATGGGATTCATAAAGGGCGCTCAGCAGATGGATGCAAAATTCTCCCGGATGCGCCAGCGCCTCGACATCGAGATAGGTCACCAGCCAGCCATCCTTGGGACGCTCCACGAAATAATGCATGATGCTGGTTTTTCCCATACGACGCGGCGCCAGAAAGAGGATATTGTTCTTTCTCAGCGACTCCCATAACTCCTCAATAATTTCTCCCCTGAACATGAAATCTTCAGGGGTAACAGGCCCACCAACCACGAAATCTTTCACAAAATCCTCCTATCCTCCGAAACGTTATTTACACAACACGATTGTATTGTACAGTCGGGAGGACGACCTGTCAATACTATAAAACATGAACGTTGTACAACTAGTATGTTTTATTATTTCGCCGTTTTCTCTATAAGCAGAACCCAATAATTTTCAAGTAGTTATAGCGTATGTTTTAGCCCGATAGATTAGGCAGTGTGAAGCGAAAGCGGTTATCGTTGGGGTTTGCTTTCAGACTGGGTCAAATGAACTTTTTCATCCTCAAAGTGGGGAAGAAACATCTCGGAAATGAGTAAAATCGCTCATTTGGCACAGTCTGCTTGCTCAGCCCCGCTTCTCGATAGGTCAACCGTCCCCGGTTGACATTATGATTTTCCCTATTCCCCTGAATGTTGTATCGGTTTCTTTTTATTTTAAAGATTGATTACGCGGCCTTAACTAGTGTAAAATACGGCGATAATTGTAAAAAAACCTTGGAAACAATGAAAACTATAATGGGGAGGCAATTATGCAGAAGTGGGAATGCAGGGTATGTGGATACGTATATGATCCGGCGAAGGGTGACAGTGATAATGGGGTAAAACCCGGAACGATTTTTGAAAAGATACAGGATGATTGGATTTGTCCTGTTTGCAGCGCGGGCAAAGAAGCCTTCGACAAACTAGATGCCTAGAAGCTCAAGTGGGCGGTACGCTCTCTATACCTTTTATGAAACTTATTATATTGTGAAAGCCGTATGCTTATTTTTCGCCAGAAGAAGATTTTGAAAAACGTCCTTAGTATCGCATCTATTGCCGTCGTGTTCTTATGCCTGGAAGGTGTTGCGCAGCCAGAAACGGGACTGCCGGTAAAAAACACGCCCACCGTTACCTTTTCAAATCCTTATTTTAAAGGCACAAAGGAGGAGAAGGAGGCGCAGATCAGGCGAATGACCTCTCTTTTGGGCGTTAATTGTGATTTTTGCCACAACGAAGACTTCACGGTTTTTTCAAAAGAGGGGGGGAAATCCAAGGCGATGATGAAGGCGTCCGTAGCCTTGGGTGTGGAATGTAATTACTGCCACAAGGACCGGAACCATTACCAGGAAAACGAACTGCAGGCAAAGAGGATGTTTGAACTCTGCGATATCATGGGGACGGAATGCGATTTCTGTCATGCAGGAAAAGACAAGCTCACCCGAAAAGGAGAGCGGGCGAAAACCGCATTCCTGATTCGTGCCTGGGCTGTGGAAGGTACCAATCCTTGCCTCGAATGCCATATTGAGAAAAAACAGTTTGCCTTGAACATTTTCGGCTGGCAGGTTCTCAATACTATGAAGGGGTTTTAAAGGGCTGTGAACACCGGTTATGATGTAATCATCGTTGGCGGTGGTCCGGCCGCGCTTGCGGCAGCCGTTTATACCTGCCGTGCCATGCTGAAGACCGTAATTCTTGAGAAGCAATTTCTGGGCGGTCAGCTCGTTGGAACGGAATTTATTGAGAATTATCCGGGATTTCCCGAAGCCATCAGCGGCGTCGATTTAACGCAGCGCATGGAGGCTCAGGCAAAACGGTTTGGAGCGGAAATCCGGTATGAAGAGGTTTCAAAACTTACCGTAGAAAACGGTCTCAAGCTTGTGACTACGGACGTAGACACTTACGCAAGCCACATAGTAATTTTGGCGGCTGGCGCAACGCCCAGAAAACTGGGAGTTCCGGGAGAAGGAGACTTTTACGGCGCCGGAGTGAGCTATTGCGCTACCTGTGACGGGGCATTTTTTCGGGGAAAAGACGTTGTTGTTGCCGGTGGGGGCGATTCTGCGATAACCGAGAGCCTGTTTTTAACCAAGTTCGTAAAAACCATACAAATAATACATCGCCGGGATACGCTGAAGGCCACGAAAATATACCTTGACGAGGTGTATTCCAATCCCAAGATCAGCATCGTCCTGAATGCCACCGTCGAAAAAATTTACGGAAAGGCTGGCGTTGAAGGTGTTTCGATAAAGAATGTATTGACGCAGGAGGCAAGAGATATTCCCTGTCAGGGGGTCTTTGTATTTATTGGAAGCACGCCCAACACCAGCTTTTTAGGTAATTTGTTGTGTACGGACGTAGGATGCCACATTGAAACCAACGTACACATGGAAACGGCCATCAAAGGGTTGTACGCGGTTGGCGACGTGCGAAAAAACGCCTACCGGCAGATTGCAACGGGGGTAGGAGATGGCGTAACGGCGGCAATTGCAGCCGAACACACCCTGGCAGAATGGAAGGCATCCGGCAAGATAAATAAGTAGTACCGGCTAGCGGTAAAGGGCGTGGTGAATGCTGCTTTATTAAGGAGGATTTTATCTGTTTTTCTTACGTTTTTGTACAGCAATTATTTGCCTGATTATACTCGCTTCCTTTTTAGCCTGCACTGGGACACCTGACTATCCAAGCGTTCCCGTTGCCAGTGCAGCAGATATGCTTGATTCCAACAAAGGGGTAGCTGCGCCCAATCCCCGCTTTACGGATAATAGTAACGGCACGGTAACGGACAACCTTACGGGATTGATATGGCTACAGAATGCCAATGTCGCCGGAGCAAGAAATTGGGTAGAGGCACTGGCTGATGTGGAAAACCTAAATAAAGATGGCGTGATGAATGGAACTATTGTTGGTGATAAGAGCAACGGAGGCATCCATCAAAAAGACTGGCGTCTGCCAAACAGGAATGAGTTGGCAAGCCTGACTGATTCAAGTAACAACAATCCTGCCCTTCCATCCAGCTATCCGCGCTTCTTTAACAGCGTGCAGTCGGGCGGCTACTGGTCGAGTGATACCCTCAAGGGTGGTATAGCCTATGCGTGGATCGTGAACCTGAGCGATCTCGGCATCTTGGATACGGCTAATAAGGCTGAAGCTTGTTATGTATGGCCTGTTCGTTCGGGGAAATAGATTCTTCGGTATTTTTTCTACTAAAAGGAGGAAATGAATGGCAACTATGGACGTAAAAGAAATTATAAAACAAGCCGCTGCGGAAGAAGAAAAGGCACACAAGTTTTATACGAATGCGTTGAAATTGGTAAAAGATGAACCTTCGCGGATATGGCTTAAGGAACTTGCCGCTGAAGAGTTGCTGCATAAGGAGATGCTGCTGAAATTTGACGTCTCTAAAATCAAACAATTCAAACCGACAGAAATCCATGACCTTCATATAACGGAATACCTCGTAGACAAAGATGTTTCGAAGGTAAAAGACTTTCAGGACGTTCTGATCGTGGCCATGAAAAAAGAGCAAAAGGCATATCACTTTTATGTGGGCATGGCCATGTCTGCCGATAACCCTGACATCAAAAAGCTGTGCAAAATGCTGGCACAAGAAGAACTGAAACATAAGCAAAAGCTGGAACAGTATTACGACGATATGGTCTTTAAAGAAGATTAAAAAACCAGCAGCATTAGATGGAATGGAAAAAACGAAAAGCCTTGTTCGCTGGTTAGGGGGGAACAAGGCTTTTTTTGTTTCATAGCCAAATGAGAAGCAAGGCATGTCAAAGGCTATAGGGTATTTGCAAAATTCAATACAGGCGAAACCGGAGAAGTACATCACCGGGATATTGTATTTAAATATCAAGTAGCGGAACCATTGCGTGACCCTGAAATTTTTTCATGTTTTTATCTTAACACCCGGCCTACCCTTGTGTGGAAGTATGGTTTTGACATTGCCCCTGAGTTACTTTATTTCAGAGCTACCGGTAAATCGCTGTAGGAATCGAAAAACGACCGAATAAGTTGCTGTACCTAACCTAATACCGGAGCCTCTCAGTTTTTTGATAACTAAGCCGAACTTAATCAAATATAAAGGGTCGTAGAATCATGAGAAGCGTTTCGTTGCTGAAACAACGAAAGAACAACCCATGATTATTGACAATCTTTTCCGACTTATTCGGGGTAGGAGGAACGGCCATTCGTACTACCAATAACCATTCACGAAGAAATTTTCTGAAATATACCGCACTTAGCGCTGCCGGGCTGGGTTTAGGATTGAGCGGCCTGGGAAACCTGGTGGGCGCGTCCATAGAAAATACGCCTTTGCCCGTAAAAAATAGCCGTGTGGTCGCCGTTAAAAGCAATGGCGTTATGCAAAACGGAAAGCCGGATCCGGATACCGTCCGTAAAATGGTCGATGAGGGGATGTTTGCCCTCACGGGTAAAAAGAAAACAGCGGACGCCTGGCGGACACTCTTTACCCCGAACGACGTCGTAGGCATCAAAATCAACCCCCTCGGCGGTGTAAAACTTACCACCAAACCGGAAGTTGTTAACGCAATCATCGCAGGCCTGATTGCCGCAGGCGTAAAAGAAAACAACATTATTATCTGGGACCGGTTCAGCTACCACCTCATTCAGGCGGGATATCCTCTCAACAAAGGCAGTAGCGGTGTTCGTTGCTATGGAACCGAACCGACGGCCGGATATGACAAAGGTGTCTTTTACGAATCACTCGACGACGATTTCAACCAGCGCGAGGAAGACGGCTCCCGCTCACTCTTCAGCTCCATCGTAACGAAACAGACAACGGCAATCATCAATGTCCCCGTGCTGAAAGATCATGGTATCGCAGGGGTGACCCTCTGCCTTAAAAACCTGGGTTTCGGCGTTATAAACAATACCAAACGATTTCACCCTGCTCCCTACTTCTGCGACCCGGCGTCCGCAGAGGTCTGTGCGCACCCAGCCATCAGAAACAAAGTGCGTCTGCACGTTGCCGATGCCCTGCAGGCGTGTTTTGACGGCGGCCCGGCCGGGATGAAGGCTTGGACGATGTGGAACGAGGAGCAGTTGTTGTTCGGAACGGACCCCGTGGCAATGGACCGCATAGGACTTGAGCTTATCGAAAATAAGCGAAAAGACCACAACCTCCCCTCCATCTTTCAAAAAGCAAAACACATAGCAACCGGGGAGCGTTTGGGGCTGGGAATCTTTGAAAAAAGCAAAATAGAAACCATAGCAATTACCGTTTAAGGCGTTACAAACAAGCCCTTCTCCCGCGTGGGCGCTAG
>CAYHFB010000162.1:0-8004 GCA_964355695.1 uncultured candidatus Brocadiaceae bacterium | reverse complement strand
AGAGAAGGCGCTTTGCACTTCAAAAGAGGCTTCAGATTTCTCGGATACACGTTCAAAGGCAAACACAAGGGTATAAGCAAGAAATCCACTGGACAAACTCAAGGACACCATCAGAGCCATCACCAGACGCACGCAAGGCGTCAACCTGAAAGCCGTCATTGGTAAGAACACACGGCGTTGCCACGTGTAGTTGGCGACGAGTGGGGGTTGGAGGCCACGACCTCCAGCCTACCAGCTTGCAAGCGCGTATTCGCGCATTCGCGCAAAACCCAACGAGATTGCGGGGCGCACGGCAAACCTGAAGGTTCGCCCTACGCAAACAACACCGTACTGCTCACGATAAAGGCGGGTTTACAACAAACAGGCGAAACACGGCGTCCGCGACCCTGTATTTATTGATTAACGCGGCAGTGATATTAAGCATGAATACTTATCCTATTTTCTTGTTATCACTCAATTGGTAATGTTAACGAATTAGAATTATAGGTGTATGAATATTATAGGTCAATGTTTATGTTGATTTCCGCTTGACTTACGCTGTTATATTTGTCAAAGTAGAGAAAACTGGTTAATAACATAGTTAGGCACCGAAATCGAAAATGTTGAGCCGGATTCATAGAAAAACCTCCAATTACCCGGCAATATTAATTTTATGCACATCATTACAAGAAAACGACTTAACGAATTTGTGGAAAGGTATCCTGAGACTAGAACGGCTATTGCTCATTGGTACCAGTTAGTAAAACAGAATGATTTTTGCTCTTTTTCTGATTTACGCTTGATGTTTCCTAGTGCAGACCAGGTAGGTAAGTTGACAGTATTTAATGTTGGTGGAAATAAAGTGAGATTAGTTGTGGCTATTCACTATAACCGGAAAAAGATTTACATTAGATCGGTTTTAACCCATGCAGAGTATGATGAAAATAAATGGAGAACATAGGTTATGTATAACACTGAGATAAAGAAAGCCGAAAAAGCTTGGTCTTCCCTTGCAAGCTTTATCTACGTTCCTCATACCGAAAAAGAATATAATCAACTTGTTGGTTTGCTAGATAACTTAATTGATGAAGTCGGCGAAGATGAAACTCATGCGCTGTCGTCCATGATGGAAATACTTGGCGTATTAATAGAGTATTATGAGGAAAATCATGTGCCTGAACTAGCCTTCAATTAGGCGTTGGCGTTGTAAACCAAGGATAAATATTGTTAATCTTTGGCTTGGCAAGGTCGGTTAGTCTGGTAGCAGTTGAATGCTGGCTCAGCGTGGTAGGTATTATCCGGCGGTGTTCAATTACAACGCTGGTGTTGTAAACCGACATGCTGCTTAAAAATGGGCAAATCAGTCAAAAAGACAGTCACGGAAATGATCCTTGCCCGCATAATGGCAAAGCATAACTTATTGTTTTTTAAGTCAAAACAGCCTAACAAGTCGCACAACCGGACGCGCGCTCCAGAGCTTGTTTTTAATGGTTTGAGGTTTGAGCGTGCGCTGGTTAGCTTGTCGTTAGGTTTTACAGACACCCTATCGAATATGATTTCTACATCACCCCATGCCAAGAGAACCAATGCCGATTCGAGAAGTTTCATTGCCACCCTTACCCGGTCAATTACCAAGGAGCATTTGATGGTTACAAGCGCACCGCCCATTCCAGTTCTCCAAGTCAATTTGTTCAAAGATAGCCGTGCGCCTTTTCTAGCCCTAATGAAAGAGCATGGCGTGGCCCATGAAGAATTGATGCCCAAGGCCAATATGCCAATGGCCGCCGGTTACATCGTCGAAATTCTTCAAGGCCCCGCTCCGTGGGCGGCTGCATTGGCTACTGTCATATGTGCCTTCCTGAAGAATCGGCGCAGTCGTAAGGTTATTGTCACGAAGAAAGACGGAACAGTTGTCCATTGCGAAGGGCTTGGAGAATCAGAGATAATAAAAGTTCTAGCTCATGCAAGAGACATGTCCGCCATCGAAACGAAAAACGAAACCTAACCCAACGCTCAACCGGAGTGCGGCGGTCGGCGCGGTTTCATGTTTCGCTATCCGGTGCGCCGCGCCCGGTTGCTTTGCGTTGGCTGCTGATCTGGAGGGCAATTAACTATCCCACAAACACGTACAACGTGCTAAAATAATAAGTATGAAGAAAATAAAATGTTACCTTGATACGACGATTTTCAATTTTGTATTTGCAGGTGGCGATCCTGAAAAGAAGGAAATTACTGTGAAGTTTTTCAATGATATACCTTCAATTACAGAAGGCGTATACATTTCAGATGAAGTAATCAGAGAGTTTAGCAGGGCGCCCGAACCGAGGAAATCACAATGAGAAGATTTGATACGCAAAACAAATCCTTTGTTGTTAGGCATAGATTTGGAAACCGAAGAATTGGCTGAGCGTTATATCAAGGAAGGAATCATTCCTAAAAAGTATAGAAGTGATGCACTGCATATCGATGTATCCGTAATCAACGGAATTGATGTAATCGTCAGTTGGAATTCTGAGCCTATTGTAAAACTCAAGACGAGGGTTATGGTTAATTGAGTAAACAAATTGCTTGGATATCACGAGATAGAAATTTGTTCACCCGATGAGGTGGTTGAGTCATGAAAAGATTAAAGGGATTAGATGAAATTCATGAGATTATCGAGAAAATTTCTGATGAAGAAAAAGGGTTAACTCCTGAACAGAGAATCAAAAAACTTCGTGAAGAAGCTGACAGATTTTTATTAGACCGTAAATTGAACTTAAGAAGGGTTAAGCCCAAAGAAGTAAAGGTTGTTGCTTAACGGATGCCAGCCAGGTAGGTTGGGTTAAGTGAAACGAACCCAACTTTTTTTGAATGCCACGAAAGGTCAATGTTGGGTTTCACTTGCGTTCAACCCAACCTACGCGACTTACGAATCGGACGGACTTAAAAACCGCTTAGCCAGTGAAGCAATAGCAGACATTCGGAAACGATTGTGAGTCTTAAGGTTTGGGGAATTTGAGGAGAATCCATGAAGAAGGCTAAATCTGAAGGGTTGCGCCCGGTGTATAAATACGAAATTATTATTTACTGGAGTAATGAAGACCATGCGTTTATAGCTGGAGTACCTAAACTTCCCGGCTGTATAGCTCATGGAGAAACTCCTGAAGAAGCATTAATAAATGCCAAAGAGTCAATGCAATTATGGATTGACACAGCTAAGGAATTTGGCGATTCCATACCTGAGCCTAAGGATGAAAGATTGATATTTGCTTAAAATCAAAAACGGCATACCTAACAAAAAAATCCAGCGGACGGCTGAGCGCCGTTGCTGATTTTGTCGTTAGAATAAAATCAAAGAAAGAGGGAGACAATGTACACACTTTATAAAATAAATGCAGATGAACTGGATAGTAGTTTCCTGAAAGGTTTAAAAGCGATGTTTAAAAATAAAGAGATTGAAATTGTGGTGTGTGAAGCAGGGCAAAGTGAAGAGGATGAAACGACATATTTACTGAAATCATCAGCTAATAGAGAACATTTGTTGAAAGCAATAGAGAACGTTGCCTATGAGCGAAACCTTGTAACGGTAAAATTAGACGAGTTACAATGAGAAAAATTACTTTTGAAGAGAGTGCCTTTCAAGATTTTATCGAATGGGCTGCTATAAACAAGAAACTCTATCAGCGAATTGTTGATTTGATAATGGACATTTTACGTCAACCATTTTCAGGTATAGGCAAACCAGAACCACTCAAGCACGATTTAAAAGGATATTGGTCGCGGAGGATTAATGATGAACATCGTTTAGTTTATAAAGTAAATGATGAGGCTGTCATAATTGTCTCCTGCAAGTATCATTATTGAAATCAAGAATAAAGCCTAACAAATCACTCCAGCGGACGGCAAAAAACGCCACCGCTGAGTTTGGTGTTATGCTTAACAAAGAATCGAAAGGAAAAATTATAGAAAGAATTGATATTCATCTATCACAATTTACACAAGCTTGGTAAGTTGGGTTGAGTGAAACGAACCCAGCTTTTCTTGAACACCACGAATGGTTGATGTTGGGTTTCACTTGCGTTCAACCCAACCTACACGACTACACGACTACACGACTTACGCTGTAATATTTGTTAAAGTGAAGAAAACTTGTTAATAATATAGTTAGGCATTCAAAAGCAAGGGAAGCATTTGTGAAGCTCAAAGGTGCGGTGGAGGTTTCACCAACGCAGATAGCGTTTGGGAAGAAGCTTGGTCTCGTGCTAGACGGAAAGTCTGTCGGGGTGGCCGCGGCGATGATAGCCGAACTGGCAAGGGTTTCATGGGGATACTATCACGTATCGGTTCCTCCTAATTATTATTACAGGAATTGTGAGGTTTTGAGCGGGGGTTGTTTTTAATATTAAGAAGGGGGTGATTAAAAATATGTTAAAACGTTTTACTCTTGAATACTGGGAAGACGGGGGTTGGTACGTTGGCAGGCTTAAAGATGTTCCTGGTGTGTTTAGTCAGGGCGAGACCCTGCAAGAACTAGAGGATAATATCAAAGATGCTTACCAACTTATGAGGGAAGACGACGCGGTTGTGTCTTGTTCTGGAATTTATAAAAAAGAAATTGAGGTAGAGGTCTGAAGCGGCGTGATTTTATTCGTGAACTGGTGGATGCCGGCTGTTATCTAAAACGACACGGTGGAAAACATGATATTTATCTAAATCCCAAGAATGGAAAACAATCACCCGTTCCCCGCCATTCCGAAATAAAAGAAAGCCTCTGTGTATTAATAAGAAAACAACTTGGTCTGGTTTAAAGGGTTTATCAGCCTGGTAGGTTGGGTTGAGTGAAACGAAACCCAACTTTTTTTTGAATGCCACAAAAGATCAATGTTGGGTTTCACTTGCGTTCAACCCAACCTACACGATTGCCACCCAGGGTTTACGCATCAGGAGAGACCGGTCTGTAGTGCCGACCTTTTTACCTGACCCCTTGATTTTGCTGGCTGAGATGGCTGCCTACCCCTCGGATTGCGAAGGTCGGGTTAAGCGCTTTTTGTCGGTCAAATCCTTCCATTACATCTTCTGGTTTTACTAAGCTTTTCATAATTTTTATCTCCATTAAAAAACGAGTAATATGCATACCGTGCATATTGTATGCACAGTACGCACTGCATGCCAAGTGCTTTTTGCTTGACATGCATAATAAATAAATGCTACCCTTCAAACATGACAACTAACAAGAGTACAAAAGAACAACTTTCACCAATAGCTTTTAGAGTCTCTGCGACCACAGCGAAAAAACTGGAAAGCGCCAAGTGGACACTGAGGATGAGCAAAGCCCAGATCATAGCTACCGCTTTAGAAGAATTCTTTGGTAAACACAACATCAGAGAAGAAACCGCTTCCAAAAAAGAGACCTCAAAGATGTAAGAGATTTGCCCGGCGACACGGTGAATCCACCAGCCGTACCGTCCCTATAGTTAGGGATTGGAGTTGAGGGGAATCGGAGGTCCCTCCGCCGGGTTGCAAAGGAACGTTTAGGAAAGGGGAAGCTTACTCCGCCTAACTATCTGACCTTGTCGGCGTGTAAGCCGTGACCGGTCATCGTCCTTGCCTGGGAACGTATGTAGGCGGCGGGGATGCCCACTCAAAACCGCCATACACGGGTCGCAAGTGCGATCCACTTCGGCCACGTCCCGGGACGCCTCCAACCATCGTGTTTTTACCAAGGAAATGAGGTATTGATTATGATTGATCGCATATCAGTTGATCCACGCATTTGCCATGGACAAGCATGTATTAAGGATACCCGCATACCTGTGCATCAGATATTGCACATGCTGGCCAATGGAGACACAATTGATGAACTCCTTGAAGATTACCCATCCCTGAATCGTGAAGACATCCTTGCCTGCCTTGATTATGCGGCTGCCCTGGCGGAAGAACAAATCATCCCTGATGAAGTGGTGATATGAACATCTTTGTGGATGAGAACATTCCTGCAAAGACGGTCAAAGAGTTAATAAAGCTTGGCCACGACGTCGTAGATATCCGCGGTTCAGATAAAAGAGGCATGGCACCACAGATAAAGGCTTTGCTCGGAATAGGCGTCAGAATCGTTACGGACTCTTGATCATTAATCTAAAACAACCAAACAGACTGAAAATCCACCAAAAGGCCATACAGGCAATAAATTGTTTTCAAGAGAAAGAATGGATGGGTTTAATGGTTGTAATGCAAGACTTGTTTCATACCACCTGGAAAGCCACGAAGTAATGCAGGATGACAGTAGGAAATTTTCGGCGCTGCCTACGACGCGACCGCTTACATTAGCGGCTGCGATATGAGGGGGAGAAGCTGGCCCTCCATCCTGCATTTCACCTTAAAAACCTTTTAATAGAAGGGCTATATTATGAGTACCGCCGTAAAACGAGAAGTTGATCTTATCCAGGTAAAACAGTACATCACCGATAAGAAAGGCCACAAGGTAGCGGCCATAATTGAAATTGATGAACTGGAACGCTTAAAGGAAATGCTGGAGGGTTTGCCTGATTTAAAGGCAATAGAAGACAGGAAGAACGAACCTGGGGAGCTTGCCGAAATGATCGTTAAAAAGTCGAAAGGCTTTCGAAGCGTTAAGCCAATTCACGGTAAAGGCATTCCAGCATCAAAGCTCTTAATAGAGGACAGACGGTGATACCCTATTATCTCGACGCCTGTGCATGGGTAAAACGTTACTACCAGGAGGATGGCACATCATGGGTGCAAGAAATCTTTTCTCACCATCAGATAATGACCTGTGCAACGCTTGGCATGATAGAAGTAACGGCAACCCTATCCCGAAAATGCAAGACACGGGAGATAACCATTTCTCAATTTAAGCAGAAGGTACGAGAGTTAGAGGATGACTGGAAACAGTTTTTCCAAATACCAATGACAAATGAGATTGTGCATGTTGCGTAGGAATTGACAATGAAATTAGCGCTTCGCGGATCCGACGCGGTACATTTATCTTCAGCATTGGTATTACAAAAACGTTTTGCCGAACAGGGGAAACGCCTGGTTATGGTTACTTCGGATCAAGAATTGATAGAGGCTGCCACATCATCCGGATTGAACACAATTGATCCAACAAAGCAAAGTGTGACAAATTGAAATAATGCAGGATGACAGTAGGAAATTTTCGGCGTTGCCTACGGCGCGCCCGCTTAATAAGCGGCTGCGGTATGAGGGGGAGAAGCCGTCCATCCATCCTGCAAAATATAAGGGCATGCAATAGCAACGGGAAGAACGTCCTTCCAGACAATTATACCCAGTACCATTGCTCGACTTTTTAAGAGTTTTTGTTAGGAGTATCTATCATGACTACCGCCATAAAGCAGGAACCCGGCCTTGTCAAAGTCAGTCAATACATCATTGACAATGAGGGTCACAAGGTAGCTGCAATAATTGACATTGACGAACTTAACAGGCTGGGAAAAGTGTTAAAGAATATTCCAGCATCTGAGGCGTGGCTTTACCAAAACAGTGAAGCCTTTGAGGGTGTACAAAGAGGTTTAAAAGAGGCATCGGAAGGAAAAATCTCAAAACTCCATCTTGACGATCTATAGGAAGCATCCCTTGTTTGAAATATTTTTAACTGATGAAGCGCAAGAACAATTCGACGGACTCAAAACCGATAAGGGACTTTCCAAGAGATACAAGGCGGTCAAAAAGGCCATTCAATACCTGTCTCAAAATCCCAGGCATCCAAACTTACAAACCCACGAGTTTACCACATTGAAAGGACCGGAAAGTGAAAAGGTTTTTGAGGCTTATGCAGAACAATCCACACCGGCAGCATACAGAATATTTTGGTGCTACGGCCCAGACAAAAAACAGATCACCATTATTGCCATAACACCGCACCCATAATTGCAGGATGACAGTAGGAAATTTTCAGCGCTGCCTACGGCGCGACCGCTTAATAAGCGGCTGCGATATGAGGGGGAGAAGCCGCATACGTGTTAAGTTAAGAAATGAAAAGTCGGGCAAACGCAACCTAAATGT
>CAYHFB010000161.1:0-8029 GCA_964355695.1 uncultured candidatus Brocadiaceae bacterium | reverse complement strand
TGGCACCTCGATGTCGGCTCATCGCATCCTGGGGCTGGAGAAGGTCCCAAGGGTTCTGGAGTTCACAGATTAAAGCGGTACGCGAGCTGGGTTTAGACCGTCGTGAGACAGGTCGGTCCCTATCTGCCGTGGGTGTATGATATTTGAGGAGCTCTGTTCCTAGTACGAGAGGACCGGAATGGACGTACCTCTGGTGAACCAGTTATCATGCTAATGGTATAGCTGGGTAGCTATGTACGGAATGGATAAATGCTGAAAGCATATAAGCATGAAGCCTGTTCCAAAACTAGATATCATTTTTCTTTACAGAAAGAGAGACACCTTGAAGACTACGAGGTTGATAGGCCAGAGGTGTAAGTATAGTAATATACTCAGCTGACTGGTACTAATTAGTCGAAAGGCTTGACTCTATTTTTTTTCTTTAGTTGTTTTGATTGTTACCGTTAAGTATTCATAATTTAAAGTGATTAATATAATTTTCCGGTGGGCATAGTAAGAAGGAAACACTCGTTCCCATTCCGAACACGTTAGTTAAGCTTCTTACGCCGATGGTACTGGCGAAAGCTGGGAGAGTAGGTTACTGCCGGGATTTAATTTAAAAACCCCATTTCGAGATATCGAGATGGGGTTTTTTTGTTGATTTTTTGTGAATGCAAGGAATGGGTGACGTGGGACAAAATAAAGGAGATACATGCCCACAAATAACAATTTCTGGAATCGAATTGCGAAAGTCGGGACACGCCCCTTCAGGCCGAAGAGATTAATGGTAATTCATAGATTCCTTTACTTATCCTGCGAGCGGGCATAATTTGAACTTTTGAATGTATCACAAAATGCCGGACAACCCTTGAATATGGTAGGTCTTTGGTCTTTTGTAATGCACCGCTTATGCCCGTTGACTGTATCACACCGAAGGGGATGGTACTCCTCTTCCTATGCAAGCCTGTATAGGTACAACCCAAAATCCAAAACCTGAAATCTGGAATCCCCCTCAAAAACCACAGCCCGTTAATTTCATTGCAGCATAGCGTACTCTGTGATATATATGACGGTGTTACTTTGAGAATTTATCAAACCGGTGGAGGGTGGAATTATGGATGGCAAAAACTACATCAACGGGGCATTTGTTAACGGAAGCACAGGCGACCGTTTTGAGAGCAGAAATCCTGCAAATTTCGATGAATTAATGGGTACCTTTCCCCTTTCTTCAGAAAATGATGTAAATGACGCTGTTGGTGCCGCACAAGGTGCTTACGGCGGCTGGAGGCGCTTGTCACGCATTAAGCGCGGTGAGTATTTGGACGAGTTTGCCCAATTGCTGAAAAAGGATAAGGATGAAATCTCCCGCCTGGTAACCATGGAATGCGGAAAGGGTATCGTAGAGGGGCGCGCAGACGTGACGGAAGGGATACACATGGTTCAGTACGTGTGTGGCACCGTCAGGATGCCGCATGGTGACGTGATTGATTCGGAAATTCCGGAAAAAGACGCCTTTCTGCGCAGGAAGCCGAAAGGTGTCGTCGCCGCAATCACTCCGTGGAACTTTCCCTTTGCCATCCCCCTCTGGCTCTTATGCCCATCGGTAGCAGAGGGCAACACGGTGGTGCTTAAACCCTCCCGCGAAACGGCGTGTACCGCAAACAAGATCGCTGAATACGCGCACAAGGCAGGGATTCCACCGGGCGTTATTAACATAGTACACGGCAGTTGTGGAGACTTGCTGGTAAAACATCCCGATACCCAGGTGGTGCTGTTCGTCGGCTCCAACGACGTGGGTTCGGAAATAAAGCGGGTGGTTGCAGGGCATCACAACAAGATGTGCGCCTGTGAGATGGGCGGGAAAAACGCCCTGATCGTGCTCGACGACGCAAACCTGGATATTGCGGTAAATGCCGCCATTATTAGCGCCTTCAAGACGTCGGGGCAGCGATGCACCTCTGCCAGCCGGTTGATTGTTCATGAAAAGGTGTTGCGCGAATTCGAGAGAAGATTTGTTGAAATAACCAAAAGGATTACGATCGGCAATCCTTTGGATGAAGACGTTTTTATGGGTCCCGTGATTAATCAGGCGGCAACGGAAAAGATCGCCCGGTACAATGAACTTGCCCGGGAAGAGGGTGCCGAGGTGCTGGTGAATGGCGGACGGCTCACGGATGAGAAGTATAAGAAGGGATATTTCATGTCGCCCTTTGTTTATCGTATGAACAGCAATCCCACGAGTCGCGTGCTGCGCGAAGAAGTGTTCGGCCCCCACGTGGCAATCATCCCGGTGAAAAACATTGAGGATGCTGTTAAGGTGTATAACGATACCGATTACGGCCTTGCCTGCGCGGTAATTACCGAGGATTTCAGGAAGGCAAAGGTCATCCGGGACGATTGTGAATATGGCTTGGGCTACGTAAATCTCCCAACAATTGGCGCCGAGGTGCATTTGCCCTTTGGCGGCGTTAAGAAGAGCGGCACCGGGATGCCGTCGGCCAGCACGCTGATCGACGTGATAACCCATCGCACCGCGTGGACGGTAAACCACGCGCTCGAAATCAAAATGGCACAGGGATTAACCATTAAGTGGTAACGCGGACCATGGCAAAATATTTTTCAAAATACCTGTTTGGCTTTTGTCTGTTTCTTGCCGTGCTTGGGCTGTGTTTTGTAGGGAACGTTTTGTCCAGGGATGAAGAGCCTGCCTCCTCAACGCTTTCTTCGTCGCCGCCAACGGCTATTGAAATGGACGCGAACCTGAAACTCCTTAGCCTGAGCCTGAAGGACAGCATTGTTTACGCCTTGCGCAATAATTTTGACATCGTGATTTCTCAACTGAATTCGAAAATCGAAAACAGCAACGTCACCATTGAAAAAGCAAAGTACGACCCCTCACTTCAGCTTTCAGGAAGCCTGGAAAATACGGAGGTTCCCATTAACAGTAAGTTGGTGGGCGGATTGCAAACAACGTCCATTTCCCCTTACGTGGAACAGGGGAAAACGGCCGATGCCATAGTCAAATCCATGGTACCTACCGGCGCAACGGTATCTCTGGGATACAATATATTCCGGGATTACGTTGAGCCTAGCCCTTTTCGGCTGATGAATCCTTCCTATCAAAACTACATAGAGGCCAGGATTACCCAGCCTTTGCTGAAGGGCGCGGGCTGGTTTTACAACAGAAGCCTTATTAACATTGCGAGAAACAACAAAAAGATATCCCTGTCCCAATTTAAGAGCAAGGCGATGGAGGTCTCAAATTCCGTTCAGGAGGCATACTGGAATCTCGTCAAGGCGATTGAGGATTTGAAGGTGGCGAAAAAATCGATGGAACGCGCGGAAGACCTGTTGCGCAAAAACCAGATACAGGTAGAGGTCGGCACGCTTGCCTCGGTTGAAGTCATTGATGCGGAGGCGGGTGTGGCTTCACGGTTGGAGGCGATCATTACCGCTGAAAATGAAATCAAGAATAAAGAAGATGAGTTGAAGAAGATCATGCATTTTACGGACAATAACGTTATCTCGGACGCCGCTATCCTCCCCACCGACAAACCGGTATCTGAACAAAAAAAAGTGGTGCTACTGGATACGATCCGGGTTGCCATGGAGAAACGTCCCGAACTGCAGGCACTCCAGTTGAAGACAGAAAATGCCGGTATGCAGACCAGGAGACGGAAGAATGAATTGTTTCCTTCGCTAGACTTAACGGGAGGGATGCGTTATACCGGCCTTGGAGACGAGGTATCGTCCGCGAATGATTCCACCTTTTCAGAAAGCTTCCAAAGTGAATTCTTTGCACTCAGCCTGGGAATACCGATAGGGAACCGGTCGGCAAGGAGCGAATACAGCAAATCGAAACTAGAGGCACGGCAGGCGGACATCAACGTTAAAAAGAAGGAGCTGGATATTGTTGTGGAGGTGCGCGTGGCCGTCAGGCAGGTGACGACCAACATCGAGCGGGTTGCCGCCACGAAGAAGGCCAGGGAGTTGACGCAAAAAAGGCTCGAGATGGAGGAGAAAAAGTACAGCGTCGGCAGGTCTGCAAGCCTGGAAGTCCTGCGCGCACAGGAAAGCCTTGCTATTGCAGAAGGCAACGAAATAAAGGCCATGGTCGATTACGAAATATCGCTGGGAAGTCTTGATAAGGCGCGGGGGATGATCCTGGAGGCTTATGATATCAGGTTGGAAGAGGAAAAGACGTAGTTATTGACTGCTTTCCTGTGAAGAAATGTAACTACTCAGTGAAAATATTTTAAAATTTGACTGACAAGATTTCCTTAAAGAACCTGGAGGATATGGATAAAAAGCCTGTGCTATACTCTAAACGGTTGAGATTTTAATTTTTCCAACAGATCGAAGTTTCACGTCTACGAAGGTTTTCAGCCGGAATTTGCCAAAAACAAAAGTCAAACTTTATCCCGTTCGGAGTATCCATTGTTTTAGCCTTGGATAACGCCCACCTGACTATACACATCTTTTCACAGCCCTCAAGGAATTGAGCGTGCCTGTTTCAGTGCCTTCCTAAAATACGCCAACGGTAAACAATGTACCCATTCTGTTCCGCCACACCGAAGGCGTCTTTGAGTTAAAATATCCATGAGACATTTTGTCTCATGGGGCACTTTGTCTCATGGGGCACTTTGTCTCATGAGACATAATTTCAGTCCCACTTATTATTTGTGTAGATGTCTTACAAAGCATTTCCCAGCCTGTATCATTAATCATTAGCTGTTTACACTATGAAGCTCTTCCGCAAAACCACCTCCTTCATTAATCAAATATTCGTCTTTTAATCGAGGGATTACCGTTTCTAACAGTCTGCGGATATTGGTGTTACAGAAACACAGATCAACAGTACAAACCTTCGAATGGCAAAGCTAAACGTGCAGTTTTCTTGCTGTTTTCAGCATTGGAATACGTAACACACCAGCCTTTATTGTAAATATTTATATTTGTCTTGGTATGGCATGGGTTTTGTATATATGGTATATGCTTGCAAGATTAGCGGAAACATTCATTCGGATATTTTGCATAAGCATAATCATTTTCCCTTGAGGGTTGAAAAATGGTGTGTTGTTAGTGATAGGGGCATAGCCAGAGATATTAAGGTTTATTTTTAATAAAGGAGTGTGTCAGGGATGTCCCCACAAAACAGGGTTATCATTACTGCCATAAAAGCCTATGGATCGCCAAAAAATCAAAAAACGCTACTGTCCTTTTGTTCAAGACC
Organism: uncultured candidatus Brocadiaceae bacterium; assembly: GCA_964355695.1. Lineage (GTDB taxonomy): Bacteria > Planctomycetota > Brocadiia > Brocadiales > Brocadiaceae > JACVXV01. Next base: position 2,817 of record CAYHFB010000161.1, on the reverse strand, counting down.
CACAAGAGGATTGTTATATTGTTAAACTTAAGAGCCAGCACATAGAAAATACCCTCTATTATTGCGCCAAAAATTTCCTGGCTTGCGAAATATACAAGGCATTACTCTTAAAACAGGAACAACCCGCGAACGAGAATTTATGAAAAAGAACAGAATACCTGATAAAGTCAGACAAGGAGAAGTCCCTGTGGCTGATACGTTTTCAACTCACTGCGCCTACATTATAAAAGGCGGCAAGGCAAAGATTTTTAAGCAGGTTGACGGCAAACGCTTGTTAATCGGCACCGCAAGCAAAGATGAGGTTTTTGGAGAAATGGCCTTTTTGGGAGAAACCCAGGAAACGGTCTCGGTGGTTACCAATGGCAAATCAAGGGTGGAAATGATAACCAGGAACACCTTTGTGGACTTACTCAATAAACTGCCTCCTGACGTCCAAAACAAGATGCACGCAATTATCCGCGACCTTGCGGAGTTTGCCGATGTTAACCGCCGTCTGGCAACGCTATTCCAAAGCCTCTCGAACCCTAAAACAGCGGTAACCGATACCAAAATGCATGAGACGGAATCCTGTAGTGTTCCCGAAGAGATGCGCCATATAATCGACGCCATAGCCAACCGGCTTCGCGCAGAGATAATCAAGTTTAACAAATTAACAAACCGATTTTGAGAAAAGAATTGGAGGATTGCCCTATCCATGAAACATCTGCCATTTTGATTGTAGTGCAGAGTAGAGCGTTACGAAAAGAGTGTTTTTTTCTGTTATTCGATGCCCATCTCCGGTGTTTCGCGGTTGGTAGTCCGGCTACGATTGGCCTAAGAGTTCGCGGAGTTTTGCGGAAATATCCTGGCTTTTCATCAGGGTCTCGCCAACCAATATGGCACCGACACCTGCCTTGAGCAACGTTTCCACGTCGCCTCTCGTTTTTATGCCGCTTTCACTGACGACGATCTTTCCGTCCGGTACCGCTTGCCTCAGCCGTAGCGTTGTAGTCATGTCCGTTACAAAGGTTGCCAGGTTGCGATTGTTTACGCCGATGATGTGCGCGTTTGTTTGTAAGACCTTCTTTAGCTCCTCCTCTGAATGCACCTCTACGAGGCACTCCATTCCCATTTCGCCGGACAACGCCAAGTAGTCTTGAATCTCATCCCCGGAGAGCATTGCAGCGATGAGGAGTATGGCGTCTGCCCCGGCTGCCCTAGCTTCGTAAATCTGGTATGGGTCGATAATGAAATCTTTTCGCAGGGTGGGCAAGCCGACTGCCTTTTTAATCTCTGCCAGGTATGACAGTCTGCCCTGGAAGAAATTTTCATCGGTAAGTACCGATATGGCTGCCGCGCCCCCGGCTTCATAAATGCGGGCTATTTCAACCGGATGAAAGTCTTTTCTGATGACGCCAAGAGACGGGGAGGCCTTTTTGATCTCTGCAATAATCCGGATATTGTCGCCGCTCTTCAGTGCAGCGCTGAACGATTTCGCCGCAGGTGTTTTTGGAATACGTTCTTTCAGGGTGTCGAGCGGTGTGCGCCTCTTGCTTTCAGCGACTTCGGTTAATTTGTGTTTGTTAATGTCATCAAGGATTGTCATTGCTGTTTCTGCTTCAAAAAATATCTCATAAAACGGTTATTCCTGTCTGGAAAGGTATTGGTAAGAATGAGTGCCCGCATTGACGGTAACGACTGAAAAAGGCGGAAGGACACCCATGTACACAAGGCCAATCTCAGGCTTAAATAGGCCGTGTGGCACACAAGGAATTTGTACAGGAAACTGCCCGACAACACGGTAAACAGGACTAATGCCGCATAGAGAGAATAATTGCAACGGTACCGCATCCCGTACCCCAGCCCCATCATAAACAGTCCTAGCACAATGTAGTAAAACCCATAGCCGCGCTGGGCGAGGCCATGGCTGACCGTTAACGCCAGGATGCTTAGGATGATACTCAGGATACCGAGGAAAATTACCAGGTTTGCTATCTTTCCGACACGTTGCGAGTGGTTTATCTGACGTTTTTCGTTCATTTGATTTTCAGCGCTGCAATGGTGATGATGATTCCAAACAAAATAAATATACCAGCCGAGGTGTATTTGATGGCCTTCTCCGGTAGTTTTTTCCCCGCAATGACACCGGCGATGATCGCCACGCCGTCGGCTATCACCATACCGAACGTTGAGCCAAGCCACACGCCGATAAAGGAACGGTATTGAGCGGCAAGCGAAATGGTAGCCAATTGCGTCTTATCGCCAAGCTCTGCAAGAAAGAAGGCGATGGCAACGGTGGTTACCGGCCCCCATGCGTTCTTCGCGCTTTTCCCTTCCGGACAACGGTCGCCCCTTAACGTCCATGCGCCAAAGCCTATAAAAGAAAGCCCGATCAGGAGCTTTAAATATTTTAAGGGGATGAACGCGCTTACCCTTTCCCCGATGATTACTGAAAACAGGTGGATCACCAGCGTTCCGATAAAGATGCCCAGCAAAACCTTCATGGGCTTGTATTTCGTGGCGAACGAAAGCGCCACCAATTGGGTCTTGTCGCCCATTTCAGCAATTGCGATAAGGAAGAGAGACGACAAAAAACTTTCCACGGATAATCCTTTCGTGCAGCACCGGCCTTCATGGCTGGCAATGATATTGTTAAAGTACGCCTAGCGGGGGTGTGAACCCTGCGCGACAAGATTGCTTTCTCTCGTTCCGAAGCTCCAGTTTGGGAATGGGTTGATGTAGGGACACGGTGCCCGTGTCCCTACGTGTGAATACCCAAAACTGCCGGAGAAAATCTATCGGTAGGACAACCGTTTCTGGTTGACATTATGAATCTTC
>CAYHFB010000160.1:1381-8118 GCA_964355695.1 uncultured candidatus Brocadiaceae bacterium | reverse complement strand
TTTAAGGGTTCTCCCCCACTTTTAGAATAAAAAAGTTCATTTGGCACAGTCTGTGAAGCTTGGGAACAAAAACATAAAGGCTTGACAATTTTGCACCTCTGCGTTAATATGACCTTAATTCTGGTCAACCTTAATGGAGGTCTATTATATTGAAAACATTATCTCTTTCAGAAGCAAAAATGAAGCTGAGCAGTCTCGTTGCATCTGTTAACACCACAGACGAGGAGGTAGTAATTACAAAGAATGGTTCACCTGCCGCTGTTTTAGTGAGCCCGAATGAGTTCGAAAGCTGGAAAGAAACTATTGCTATTCGTTCAGATTTGCCGTTGATGCAGGAAATCAAGAAAGGGTTAAAGTCGCTTAACAATAAGAAGGCTCGTATATATACACTTGATGAACTTTTTACATAATTTGTCTTTAACATGAAGAAATCGACAAATAAACTCAAGGTTCCTGATGATATGGCAGAGCTTATTTGTAATATGCATCCCCATCTAAAAAAGAACGTTAGGGCTTCTTTGCAAACAATCCTCACTGACCCACATTCTGGAAAAGCATTAAAGGACGAGCTTGCAGGCTTAAGAAGTTTCCGTGTAGGCCGATTCAGGATAATATACAGGGTTTCAGATCAGAAGCTGGTTGAAATTATTGCAATTGGTCCGCGAGAAAACATCTATGAGGAAACATTCAGACTGCTTAAAAGAGAAGAAAATGCAAATTAATGAAGTTCACTCCGGCTGGTTCAGGTATGCAACCTGAACCTCTAAATTTATTACAAATAAAACAAATAAAAAATGACGTCAGTAATGGGAAAACAGAAAGCATTCCTTCCCGATTTGTTTAAAAAATAACAAAATCCGCTAAAATGCCAATGAACCGAAACAACCTAAAACCGTATCTTGAAATTGCACAAAAGGCCGCGCTTCAGGCCGGAGTCGTTCTTAAAGAATACTTTGGCAAGGTGAGTCCTTCCATGATTAGCGAAAAGGCAAAGAATGATTACGTTACCGACGTTGATAAAAAATCCGAGGCAATCATCAAAAACCTCATTCGCTCACATTTCAACGACCACGATATCCTTGCCGAGGAATCGACCTCGGACAGGTGTTCGTCTCCTTTCCGGTGGATTATCGACCCGCTGGACGGTACCCTGAACTATATCCACGGCCTGCCGAGTTTCGCCATCTCCATTGCCTTGGAAATAGAAGGGGAACTGGCGGTGGGGCTTATTTATGAACCGCTCAGGGAAATCATCTATTCGGCCGTAAAAGATATGGGTGCATTCAAAAACGGATGCCGGATGCAAGTCTCCGGCACCGGTGTTTTGAGTACGTCACTTATCGCCACGGGTTTTCCCTTCAGGATAAAAGACGTCATCGATACCTACCTGAATGCATTTCGGGGGCTGTTTATGCGTGCCACCGGTATGAGAAGGTGCGGCTCGGCATGTCTCGATCTTGCATACACGGCGGATGGTATCTATGGCGGTTTTTTTGAAATCGGCCTATCCCCGTGGGACGTAGCAGCCGGTGCCCTTATCGTCAAAGAGGCAGGCGGGATAGTTACTGATTTTACAGGCGGCAATCTTTTTTTAAAATCCGGCAACGTTATTGCCGGTTCCGGCGGCGTACACGCAGAAATGCTTGAAATTATTCAGAAAGTTTTTCAACAACCATGCTCAACATCAATCCCTACGACTGTTTAAAATCTTCACAGGAAATCAAACAATGGTACGATCGAAATTATTACCTGCTTTCCTTGTCCGGCCTATGGTTAAAAGGGGGAGAACCCAATACCATGGACCCCGCCCTTTTTCATCAGGCAGAACTGCGGTTTCTTATATGCAGGTTATCAACCTATCGTGACGTATCAACCTCCATCTCACATTCTCTCATAGCCCAGATTGCCAGGGAAGTTGAAGGCGTCTTTACCGACTTCGCCTTTTTGCCCCCGCCCAGGGATATTGATCTTATGGCCGCTTCACGCATACCGCCGTGGGTGGGAACGACGACGAAAGAGCCTCCCACCTCCTTTCACGTCCTGGGGATCAGCAACTCCTTTGTGTTGGAATTGCTCAACCTCCCAAAGCTTTTACACCTCTCGGGAATTCCCCTTTTTAAAACGGAGCGTATGCTTCGCGAGGACGTCCCTTTTATTATACTGGGCGGCGCCAGCTCTGGCGTTACCTCTGTCCTGCATGGCCCTCTGGAAGAACAAGGTGCAGGGGGGAATTATGGGCTTGTGGACGCCGTGTTTATTGGCGAAGGGGAATATTCCATCAAACAATTCCTGGAGATGGTTAAGCTAGGCAGGTCACAGGGCTGGAGCAAAAAAGAAATATTGAATGCCTGCCACGGGAAGGTTGATGGATTTTACGAACCAGATAAATATGAACACCGATATGAAGTTTCCGCACCAATCGCCCCACCACTCCCAGTAGCAGTGGAAGGGTTGCCTCTTGCTGAAAGTGAAGGGGCCGTGGGAGTTGCTTTGCATAGAAAAAGTGAATTGCGGGAAATTACGCCAAAGGAGACGTATGTGTCCTTTCCGGTAAAAAGCGCCGTGGTACACGATCTTGACAAGGTTCGCGCGATGGAGTCATGTCCCGTGTGGTACGATATGGAAAGCCTGGGTTTGGGAAGCGTGCAGATCAGTACCGGATGCCCTTGCTTTTGCGCCTTTTGTGCGGAAAGCTGGGAGCGCAAACCCTATCGTGAGCGTTCTCTATCAAGGCTTTCCGAAAGCCTGAAAACGGCAAAGGCGTGCCAGGGGCTTGATACGGTGAACCTCCTCAGCTTCAATTTTAATACCCACTCGGAACTGTATCCCATGATATTGTCGCTTTACCGTGAAATGGGCAACGTGAGCCTGAAAAGCCAGCGATTCGACCTGCTCGCCGGCGACAGTTTCCTTGCTGAAGTGCAGCAAACGATTGGAAAGACTACGGTAAGCTGCGGTATGGAAGGCATTAGTGACCGGTTACGCCGCCGCCTGCACAAAAACCTGACGGAAGTTCAGATTTACAAGGCCTGTGAATCGCTGTTTAAACGGGGCATCAGGGAACTGAAGATATTTTTAATCGTCACGGGGTTGGAGCAAGGCGAAGATTTTGTTGAATTTGAAAGGTTTGTCAAGAGCCTGGAAAGTTTAAGGAGTATGTCGGACAGCCATGTGCGAATCATTTTCAGTCTGACCCCTCTGTACTATCCGCCCCATACCCCATTGCAGTTTCATGCATGCCTTACGTCACTCGGGGACATAAAAAACATAAAGAAGACGATTGAGCGCGCCTGCAAGACAGGCAGTATGGAATTCAGGGAAAGCGCTTCATTCGAGGAAATGTGGTTGACGCAGTTGCTCGCTAAGGGCGACAGGCGGCTCACGACGGCTCTTGTCCGTTCATCAATTGAGGATGGGATGCTTTATTACAACGCCATTCCCAAGCAGGCGCTCAAGAACTGGCGCGGCTACCTGGCCGATTTGGCGTTAACCGAGGAAGACTATTTTAGCGAAAAAGGGGAACAATGCACTTTCCCCTGGGATGATATCGATACGGGCGTCCCGAAGCGGTATTTATGGGAAGAATACCAGCGTTCTCTTGATTTTACCGAACGCGAATACTGCCTGGGCAGACCGCACGTAGACGTAAAATGCCTGGGCTGTGGCGCGTGTCCAACCACGGACCATAGGGAAAATCTCACGCAGCACAAGATGCAACCTCCTTTTTTTATGGAAGAGCTTCATAAGATTGCCCGGAGCAAACAAAACACGATCACCCTCAGCGCCGTTGTTGAGATTGACGCATCACTTCGTCTTGTGCCGAAGCCGTTTATCGGTGTAGCCCTGGCGCGTGCGATCATGATGTCCATGCCGGAAATCGTTCCCTATTATAAGAATTTATCCGGTCACCTTAGTGAATTCAACGGCGAAAAAACCCCGGCGGATTATATTTACGGCGTTAACGTGTACAACCTGACCTTCTTTTCAAATAACAAGTCTCTGGAATTGTTAAGCGGCGCGGCGCTGTCCCAAAACCACAGCGCGATACAGGCGCTATGCCAGGGGTTCAAGGTAAAGGAATTTATCTTAAATCCTATCGATGTGCAGGAGGTTAAATACGTGCTGTACCGTTTTCAGTTCGGCAAGGAATTTACCCGTCCTTTAGTAGAGCAGAAACTGGAAGAGTACTTGCGGGGCAGTTACGTGAAGTATACGTTATTGAAAAGAAACGAACAGACGATTTTTAAGGTCGATACAAAGAGCAAAAAAAATGCCGTAGTCGTCTATGCAAAGGTCGGTAAAACCGGCGCGTCGCAGGCGACGGAAGCGGGGTTGTCCATGATAATGGCCGTAACGGCACGTTTTGACCTCCAGGAGTTTCTGGAGACCTTTTATGGCGTTGGGAGAAGGCGCGAGATTATTTGCACCTACATGGAAGCCCTGGGATATTATGGCAGATACCCCTTGCTGCAAAAGCCGGAAAAGTGCGTCTGTTGCGGCGATAGCGTCAACGAGACCTTCCTTTTCGGCCAACCGCTTGAAGACCGCCAATGCCTCGCGTGCACATGTAGCTCAGGGCTTCAGCCCTGATGGCCTCCCGCACAATCCCACGCGCCGGAATCCGGATAAAAAATGCCGTCCCCATTACCCATACATGTATTCTTCTGACAGCGTTTCAACAACTAAACGTTTCATAAACTCAAAGATTATTTTATTTAATTAAGCTCGGCTTGGTTTTCAAAAACAGAAGATATGCTGCAAGCCAATTTTCAATCGGGCAAGTTTTGAGGAAAATTTCCGTTGTACACCTTTACCCTGTTTCTCCCTGCCGCCTTTGCTCCATAAAGGGCACAATCAGCGGCCTTGACAATGTCGGCAGGCTTAGAGCCGTTCTCCGGTATCGTTGACGCTGCGCCGATGCTCACGGTTACAAACTCGAAGACTCCGGAATCCGCGTGGGGAATTTTTAGCGATCTTATGGTTTCCAGGATATTCCCGGCGGTGTGGAGCATGCCTTCCTTATCGGTATCGGGCAAGACGCATGAGAATTCCTCTCCGCCGTATCTGGCTACAAGGTCCGACGGACGCGTAAGGCTCCTTTCCAGAGTAGCGGCGATTTTTTTCAGGCAATCGTCTCCTGTGATATGACCGTAACGATCGTTGTAACGCTTGAAAAAGTCTACGTCAATCATAAAGACTGAAAGCGGTTTATTCATACGCTGCGCGCGCAACCATTCTCGTTCAAGATATTCGTCAAACTCGCGCCTATTGGCTATTCCGGTGAGTCCGTCAATATGAGAGAGTCGCGCAAGGGTATCACGCTGTCGTTTCAGTTCGAGGTGGTTTCCGACCCGCAACTTAACAATATCGGGGTTAAAGGGTTTGGTGATGTAATCAACGGCGCCGAGCTTGAGGCCCCGAACCTCCTCTGTTGCTTCCGCGAGGGCGGTGATGAAAATAACGGGGACGTCCTTCAAATCAAGGTCATTCTTGAGCCTCCTGCATACTTCATAGCCATCCATTTCAGGCATCATAACGTCGAGCAGTACGATGTCTGGCTTTGTTTCAGCCGCGGTATTCAGGGCGTCTTGTCCATTTGTCGCAAAAAGCACGCGGTAGTCGTCCCGCAAAATCTCGTTCAGCATCCTTACATTAATCGCAGTGTCGTCAACAATCAATATGGTCTGTTTGTCGGTTTTATTCATAGTTCCTCATCGTTCGAATTAAGTCGCTGGCGGCGACGGCGTTTGTAGCGACTGCCTTCATGGCCGGTAATAGCGGGGCAATAAACCCCATGCACATCACAAATTAAGCGGAATATTCAACTGGACGGCAATCTTACCAACAACGCCCAGCGCGCCCTTATAGTTTAAATTATCCACATGCCTGCTGAGTTCTGACAATAGTTCGGCGTTTACGTTTGGTTGAAGCCGTAACGTCAGATCGGCCAGCAATTCCATGGGGTAAACCGTCTGTTTCTTCAGATACGAAACCAGTTCATTCAGGCAATGGGTAGCATCCTCCTGGTCGTATTTTACCGGTGGGTTTATTTGTCGTTCCGGGTTTTTAACCTCCTGGGCAATAACCATAAATGCCTCCTGAAGCGCCTGGTTAAGCGCCTCAAACGAAACGGGGAATTGCCCGGCCTTTATGGTATTCTGCAATTGTATGGCATGATCATATACAGACGACACTCCCAACGAACCGGCAATGCCTCTCAAACTGTGCAAAATCATTAACACACCGTTGGTGTCACCCGACCGGGCCAGTGTGTCAAGCCGCTCCATCACCGATGAGTAATCGTCGGCAAACTTGTGCAACAACGTACACAACAGTTTCTTGTTTCCGCCGATTCGTGTCAACGCTCCCAAAATGTTGAAACCCGGTAGGTTGAGCGGGATGGTATATCCTTCCAGCGCTGCGCCCGGCGGCGCTGCAGCAAATCCTTGTTTGGAGGGTTTTACCCATTTCAACAACGCCCCGACAAGTGCCTCCGGCATTATCGGTTTTGCAATATGGTCAACCATACCCACGGAGATACATTTCTGCTTGTCCTCTTCCATGACGGCGGCGGACATGGCAATAATGGGGATATCCTTGCAGCCAGACTTTTCCCGGATAAGAGAGGCGGTTTGATATCCGTCCATGCCAGGCATTTGCAGGTCCATTAAAATTCCGTTGAATGTCTCGTGTTCCACCATCTTCAACGCCTCATTGCCGTTGTTTGCGATAACAAC
>CAYHFB010000160.1:0-1281 GCA_964355695.1 uncultured candidatus Brocadiaceae bacterium | reverse complement strand
CAACGTTTTCTTGTATTTGCTTTGCAACCTCCAGACCCGTCATGTTAGGCATGTTCCAATCAAGGAGAAGAAGCTGGAATGGGCTTCCTGCCTTATCGGCCAGTTCCAGTTGATGTAAGCACTCCTCACCGGACGTACACAATGTAACGTCAAATTTCCAGCCGTCAAGAAAGCTCTTCAGAGATTCCAGTGAGGTCGGGCTGTCGTCCACCGCCAACGTCTTCATTGCAGAGAGGTTTACGAAATCACCCTTCAAGCCTTGCGCCGTTGAGACGCCGAACCGCGCAGTGAAAACAACGGCGCTTCCCTTGCCCAACTCGCTGGTGATGGAAATGTCGCCTCCCATCAAATTAACCAGTTTCTTGCTGATCGTTAACCCAAGACCGGTGCCGCCGTATTTTCTGCTTATAGAGCCGTCCGCCTGCTGGAATGGGGTGAACAGCATACCGCACTGCTCGCTGGAAATGCCGATGCCAGTGTCCCTGACGGTAAATCTTAGCAGGCACGATTCCTCAGTTCGCTCGACCATATCCACCTTGAGGCGGATTTCCCCTTTCCCCGTAAATTTCACCGCGTTGCCGATGAGGTTGCCGAGTACCTGACCCAGCCTGTAAGGATCGCCGATGATAACTTTGGGGACTTCTTGCGCCACCTCGCAGGACGTCTTCAACCCTTTTTCTTCTGCTTTTACCGCAAACAGGCTCATGGTATTTTCCAGGGTTTCTTCAAGGATGATATTAATGTTTTCAATCTTAAGCCTGTTCGCTTCGATCTTGGAAAAATCAAGGATGTCATTGATGATGTTAAGCAACGACATTGATGATGTAAGAACCTTCCGCAGATAATCGGTCTGCTTGGGGTTCAACTCCGTATCAAGCGCCAGCCGCGTAAGCCCGATGATGGCGTTCAACGGGGTGCGTACTTCATGGCTCATGCTTGATAGGAAATCGCTCTTGATTTTCGTCGCTTTTTCCGCCGCCACTTTTGCCTCTTTCATCTTGATCTCCGCCTGGCGCAGGTGGGTTACGTCGTTGAACATCGCCAGCAGGTGGGGTTCGCCATTGAGTTTAATCGGGGTAAATTCACAATCCATATTCAGGTGTTTGCCGAATGTAGTCTGTAAGGCAACCTCGTGGCGGTGCGTCTTCTGTTCATCCAGCGCCCTGACCGCAACGTCCACCAGACCGGCCTTCTGCCACGATTTGATCTTTCTGAAATTTTGCGCTAATACCTGCTCGCGTGTTGCCCCAACCATGTTGGCAACGGCCTCGTTCGCCATGA
>CAYHFB010000159.1:0-8126 GCA_964355695.1 uncultured candidatus Brocadiaceae bacterium | reverse complement strand
CTTTGAAACCGAGTTTTTTACATTCTTGCAAAAACGTGATTTGGTCATCTTCAAGCTTCAATGTTATTTCAGTCATCGTAACCTCCTACTCGTTCCCAATCATCAAAATCTTCCACTGTTGAAGTCATTATATAGCCCTCTTTTTTGGTTTCTAGCGTCTAAATTACGTGGACACCATACTTAATTTCAGGAATCTTCACTTTTCTTTTGTGGTACCTTCGGGCAAGGCTTCTGCCAGCATAGCATACGCCCGGAACTACCACACGAACGCCCCCGGAGATATGCGAATCTTAGCCATTCGTTTACGATAGTTGCAACCTCGACTCCTTTTCCGCTTTGTATAAGGCTTTGGGGCAAATTTTAACGCTGTCCAACTTTTAGCGGAAAGTTCCAACGGCAAGGCTGAAGCCTTGCCCTACGTTTTTTTGCTATTCACAATATACAACAACCCGTCCGGCATGGAATAGTTGTACGGAAAGGGACACAACTCATCGCTCAATTTACCAATAACGTGGTGATACATCCCTTCGGCCTCTTCAACAGGCATACCCCTTTCCACAGCATAAAAATAGCCCAATCCCAAATCATCACTCTTCGGCGCCATAATACTACTTATCCCGTATTCAGCAGGGTTGTGGGTAAGCGGAGAATCCTTCTCCATCCCAAAAAGCGACGGCAGGCAGGAATAGCCCCGTGAGGTAAGATATTCCTTGCGGAGAACAAAGCCAAGCGTCTCCTGCGCCTCTTCCGCCGTCTCCGTCGGAAATCCGACGATTATGTAAAGATGGAACGCAATACCGACCGCCAGGCAGTCATCCAGAATCCTTTTCACCACGTCGGTCTTCGTCCCCTTTTTCATGAGATCTAACAGCCGCTGGTTGTATGATTCCAGTCCAAACACCAGCTTTTGGCATCCGGATTTTGCCATGTTTTCCAGGAGGTCACGGCTCAACACATTTTCAAAACGCACACCGCCCATCCACTTTATGTCCCACTGTTTCTCAATGAGAAGCTGCGATATCTCCCGCAATTTATTAATGGGCACCGACTCGTCCGTAAAGAAGAAATTCCGCGTATCGTACTTTTGCGAAAGAACCCGTATGTCCTCAATAAGCAAATCCGTACGCCTCAAGCGAAAATTCCCGTGGTCAAGATGCAGATTGCAAAAAGCGCACTTCCGGTAATAACAACCCCGCGACGTCTGTATCGGCAAAACGGACGCGGGCGCATGATAGAGCCTCAGCGGCAGGCCGTCGAAATCAGGCGTAGGCAGGGCATTCAAGTCCTCCGTACAAAACGGCTCGTTGACCTTCACCACGCCATCTTCGTGGTAGACCAGATTGGGAACCTTTACAAAATCCTTCGCACCGTCCACCTGCTTAACCAACTCCAGCAGGGCGCGTTCTCCCTCAAACACAATAAAGCTATCCACAACGGAAAACAGGTCACTCCCTTGCCTTAAGTTATCAATCAATTTAGTAAAAACACTCCCGCCAACGGTAATGTGGACGTCCTTCTTTTCCGCCTTTATCAGCCGGGCAATGGTCAAACCCGGAATGATTTGTGAGGTGCTGGTAATCGAAATCCCCACCAACTGCGGAGAATAGGCGAGGATAGAGGAAAGGATGTGGCTTTTGTAGAGGTCGCGGAAGATATTCTCCTCCTCATCGTCAAGCGCCCTTAGAATTTCGACGGAAGAGTAGACCGAATACCGCATATCGTTATGGAGCGCCGTCATGGCGGAGGGGAAATACAGCGTGGAAATCATTCCAAGGTATTCGTTCACGACGTGAATACTCGCCATGTATTTCGCAGGGTTGTAAAAATCTTCGGAGCGCAGGGCGTCTTTCGCGTATTCAACCTTGTCGATGATGGAAGGAATCGCTTGAGCTGCATAAGCAAGGGCGTTCCGCCTTTCTTCGTCAAGAGCGTCAGCCGGCGGGACGCCTTCAAGGCGTTTCAGCTTGTCCGTTATCCGCTGAAAAAGCTCAGCGCATTTTTTCCTCGTAAGAAGCACGTCCAGCAACTCAATATTCAAGTCCCGCTGGACAACGTCGCACACGCCATGCTTCCGCAGAAAGGCCGTCAGGGAAGGCAAACTCAAATACGGCTGTGACGGATGCCAGGAGGGGGGGAACAACAACAAAACCTTCATTCATTACACCTCATTTCAATACGGTTAACGTAGCGCAAACCTTCAGGTTTGCCGCACGCCGTGGAATATCGCCAAGTGTATACATCCAATCAATGCCGTTAACGTAGGGCAAACCTTCAGGTTTGCACCACACCGTGGGATATCGATGGGTTATACCTAAACACGCACGTGCTAGCGCCCAAACACACGTTCCAAAGGCAAGGCGAAAGCCTTGCCCTACTTCTTTTTCTCGTTCCCAAGCTCCCCAGACTGTGCCAAATGAACTTTTTTATTCTAAAAGTGGGGGAGAACCCTTAAATATTGCCCATTTTAGCCTGATTTCGTTGCATTATGTGACATTTCTACTCTTAAAGTGGGGAAGAAATACAAAAAATAGCGTAAATTTGTCCATTTGACCCAGCCTGTCCCGCTTGGGAATGCCCCTGCCCCCCAGAAGCTCCAGCTTCTGTTCAAGGCGAGACAAGGGTGGGACAGGCGTCTCTGCCTGTCATAACAAAATTCCTTATTCGGAGGTCTATCTGTATCTCGCTTTCATCCATATCTTCAAGATATCCATCACGAACCACGACCTAAAGTCTGAGTAACGGCAGAAGTGCCTGACACAACCACTACAGCGTCATCCGCAAACTGCCGTTCATTAACCCCAGCCTTCAGGCTGGGGTGCCAGCCACCCCTATCCTGGCTTTAGCCCTGACGGCACGCAACGTGGCTTTCCTCTCACTTCGTTCATGTTCTTAACTAACCGGCATGCAAAGGTATTTCTGTTGTAAAACCCGTCGCCTCATTTACAACCAAAATTTTCCCAAAATCCTCACCTATGATTTGCTCGTTAGCATTTAACATCTCAATACCATAAATTGTCCCATCAGGAGCCATGTCGATAACCAACTCATCACTAATTTTAATAGATTCAACCTCTTTCCTTTTTTCATGAAACCTGATATAGGCTATGTTGTAACGTTCATCATAAGTTAATTTCATAGTTGCATCCCCCTCGCCCAATCACACGTTCCAAAGGCAAGGCTGGAAGCCTTGCCCTACTTCTTTACCGGCATAATCTTCGGCGGCATAATAGAATCCAGGTGCAGCGATTCCCTGCCAGCCAAAATGTTCATCTGCTTCTGGGCTTGTATCTTTACCGGCAGCCCGTAAATCTTAATAAATCCCAGCGCGGCGCTATGGTCAAAGGTATCTTCCTTTTGATAGGTCGCCAATTTCTCACTGTAGAGCGACAACGGCGATTTACGCCCAACAAGCACACACGCCCCCTTCGACAACTTCACCCGCACCGTCCCCTTCACCAGACGCTGACTGCTCAACACATACGCCACCAAATCCTGATGAAACGCCGAAAACCACAGCCCGTTATAAATCAAATCCGCATACTGGGCGGAGACGATATCCTTGAACCGCAGGGCGTCCTTCGTCAAAATCATCCCCTCCAGCGCCTTATGCGCCGTGTGCAATATGACGGCTGCGGGCGACTCGTAAATCTCCCTCGACTTAATCCCCACAAGCCGGTTCTCCAGGTGGTCAATCCGGCCAACCCCATGCTTTCCGCCCTTTGCGTTCAGCGTGGTAATAATACGAATCCCGTCCATCTCCTCGCCGTTAAGCGCAACGGGGACGCCCCTTTCAAACTCAATCTCCACGTATTCCGGCTCGTCCGGCGCCGACTTGGCATTCTTCGTCCACTGATAAACCTCTTCCGGCGGCTCTGCCCACGGGTCTTCCAGAATCCCGCACTCAATACTCCGTCCCCAAAGATTCTCGTCCGTACTGTAAGGACTCTTAATCTTCGCCTCCACCGGAATATTATGTTCCTCCGCGTACCGTATCTCATCATCGCGCGTCATCTTCCATTCCCTCACGGGCGCGATAATCTGGAGATTCGGGTTTAGCACCTGCAGGGAGACGTCCAACCGCACCTGGTCATTCCCCTTCCCCGTGCAACCGTGCGCCACCGCGTCGGCCTTTTCCTCCTGAGCCACGTCGGCCAGCAGCTTCGCAATCAGCGGCCTGCCCAGCGCCGTAGCCAGTGGGTACACCCCCTCGTACAACGCCCCCGCCTGCAAGGCCGGATAGACAAAATAGCGTACAAAAGTCTCCTTCGCGTCAATAACAATCGCCTTCTTAGCCCCGATCTTCAGCGCCTTTTCCCGTATAGCGTCAAGATTCTTCACCGCGCCGAGGTCGATCGTCACCGTGACCACGTCCATATTATATTTTTCAGGAATCCACTTAATTGCCACCGAGGTATCCAAACCACCCGAGTAAGCCAGCACAACCGTTTTTCTTCGTTCAGCCATGACCAGACGTCTCCATAATAACAAAAGTAAGTAACCACAAAACCATTTCAAGCTGGAATTATAGCAAACCCAAAGCAATAATCAAATAAATTTCACAATGCAATGATATCGCCATATTGAAATACAAAAAAAAAGGACAAGGCCACGTATATTACCAAAATGTCACAGCTCAGGCCACAAGCCTGAACCAGCGGAGCAGACGTAGGGCGAGGCTTTAGCCTTGCCTTCGGAACGGGTATTTGGGTGAAAACACGCGCGCATTTATGCAAAACCCAACAACGTTGTAGCGCGTGTGGCAAACCTTTGGCGGGTTCAGATTTGCAATCCGAACCCCACATTTTATACGGTTCATCACGCCATCATCCGCACAAAACGCTACAATCCCAATAAACTCCCGCTGTAAAACCTTTTTAAATTCTTATCAAGGGCTTAGCGCTATTGATTTTATCAAACACGGAGTTTAGGTTACAAACCTGAACCCGCCAAAGCCTTCCTTGCGTTTATTAAAGAAGCGATGGAAGAAAAAACACGGCAGAAGCTGGGCAATGAAAAAACACAACCCTAAGTAAGAACGGCTAATAGCCCAATAATACATTGACAAGGTAATGTTGCATGGTATAAAATCCAGCAATGACAAACAAGGAAGCCACTGCCCGTATCAAGATAAACAAGATGCTTGAAGCGTCCGGCTGGCGCTTTTTTCCTGAAGGAAACTCACCCGCCAACGTTTGCCTTGAACCCAGCGTGACGATTAAGTCATCCGATCTGGAAGCGCTTGGCGAAGACTTCGAGAAGACGAGTAAGGGTTTCATAGACTTCCTGCTGCTCGACGCCAAAGGTTTCCCGCTTATCGTCCTTGAGGCCAAATCGGAGGACAAAAACCCGCTTGTTGGCAAGGAGCAGTCGCGCAGGTACGCAAAGTCACAGAACTGCCGGTTCGTAATTCTCTCCAACGGCAATCTGCACTACTTCTGGGACATGCAGCGCGGCAACCCCTATCTCATCACCTCCTTTCCTACGCCGGAATCGGTAATCGGCTACCAGCGGATTATGCCCAATCCGCAACGCCTCATCGAAGAACAGGTCGGCGACGATTACATCGTGCTGACCCAGCGCCCGAACTACCAATCTGAAGCGGCGTGGCGCAACGAGGCGGAGCGCCCCGGCTATATCCAGGCAAATAAACTGCGATTCCTGAGACCCTATCAATTGAAGGCTATTTACGCCTTGCAGCGTGACGTAAAGGACGGGAAAGACCGCTTTCTGTTCGAGATGGCTACGGGCACCGGCAAGACACTCACCGCTGCCGCCGTTATCAAGCTCTTCCTCCGTTCCGGCAATGCCCGGCGCGTGCTGTTTCTGGTGGATCGGCTCGAACTGGAGGACCAGGCATGGAAGGCATTCGTAGCACTGTTGTCCGCCGACTTCCAAACGGTGATCTACAAGGAAAACCGTGACGACTGGCGACGGGCGGAAATCGTTGTCACCACGGTGCAATCACTGCTCTTCAACAACAAGTACCGCCAACTCTTCTCGCCGACCGATTTTGACCTGGTTATTTCCGATGAGGCCCACCGCTCCATCGGCGGCAATGCCCGCGCCGTCTTCGACTACTTCATTGGCTACAAGCTCGGCCTCACCGCCACGCCACGAGACTACCTCAAGCGTTTCGACAAAACCACGAGCGCCACCCGCGACCCGCGCGAAGCCGAGCGGCGACTGTTGCTCGACACCTACCGCACCTTCGGCTGCGAGAACAGCCAGCCCACCTATCGTTACTCGCTGCTCGACGGCGTGAAAGAAGGCTACCTGATTCCCACGGTAGTGGATGCCCGCACCGAGATCACCACCGAACTGCTTTCCGAACGAGGCTTCGTCGTTTCGTTCACCAACGATGCTGGCGAAGACCAGCAGGAGGCATTCAAACAGCGTGAGTTCGAGAATCGCTTCTTCGCACCCGCCACCAACCAGCTCTTCTGCAAAACCTTTCTAGAAAACGCCCTGCGCGATCCCGTCAGCGGGGAGATAGGCAAGTCTATTATCTTTGCAGTCAGCCAGAACCACGCCGCCAAACTGGCGCAAATCCTCAATCAGATGTCCGACTGCATGTTTCCCGGCAAGTACCAGTCCGATTTCGCCGTACAAGTCACCTCGCAGATACCCGACGCCCAACAACTCACCACCAACTTCGCCAACAATAACCTGCTCGGCTCTGCCAACTTCCTGCCCGCCTACAAGACCAGCAAGGCGCGCGTCTGCGTGACGGTCGGCATGATGACTACCGGTTACGATTGCACCGATGTCCTCAATCTCGGCCTGTTTCGTCCGATTTTCTCGCCGACCGACTTCATCCAGATCAAGGGGCGTGGCACCCGTAAACACAACTTCCTTGAACAGCTTTTTGACGACAGCCGCAAGGAAGGCGTCTTGCAGCCGCAGAAGACCGCCTACAAACTCTTCGATTTCTTCGCCAACTGCGAGTATTTCGAGGAGGAATTCAACTACGACGAGGTGTTGAAGCTCCCCCGTCCCCAGGGCAAGGGCAGCGATGACGGCGGCGGCTCAGGCCCGGTAGCGGTCAGCGGCGCCTACGAGTACCCCGGTGACGACATCCTTTCTGAAATCAAAGAACAGACCATTGGCTCAGAGGGGATGAAGATCGACCGCATGTTTTTTGAGAAATTCGAGGGCGCCGTACGCGAGAACGACTTTATTGCAAAAAGCGTTGAAGCCGGGCAGTGGGACCGCGTCATAGATTACGTGAACCGTGAGGTCTTCGGCAAACCCGAGGAGTACTACAACCTCGACAAGCTGCGAAAGGCCGCCGCCGTGGATCGCCGCCTCACCCTGCGCGAGATACTGGAAAAGATATTCGGCCTCATCCCACGCTTCAAATCCAAGGATGAACTGCTGGAGGAAGAGTTCGCCAAATTCGTCGCCGACGCCAAGCCCGAAGAAGCCTCTGCCATCCTTGCCATAAAGACATTTTTCAAGGCATACGTCACCAGCGATCAGGTACGCCACATCATTGAGAGCAAGCATTTCACCGATCTTGCCACCAACCCGGTCTTTTCCACCCGCGACTTCCGCGCCGTACCGCCGAGGTACCGAACGCTGATTCCAGAATACGTCAAAGACTACGTCTCATTAAACAAGTTTGCGGCATGAGAGATTGAACATGGATAAACAGGATAGACAGGATATAGGACTGAAGTATGAGCAGATCACCAATGGGGTGATTGGTTGCGCCTTTGAGGTAATTAACGAACTTGGCGCGGGTTTTCTTGAATCGGTCTATGAGAACGCCTTACTTTGGGCGCTGCAACAAAAAGGATTGTCGGCGATATCCCAATACCCGATCAAGGTGACGTTTAGGGGTCATTGCGTGGGGGACTTTTACGCGGATATATTCGTTGAGGAGAAGGTGATCGTTGAGTTGAAAGCCGTCAAAGCCATCGCCCCCGAACACCAGGCACAAATCATCAATTATCTGAATGCCACAGGGATAGAAGTTGGTTTGCTTATCAACTTTGGCAATCCCAAACTCGAATACAAGCGCTTCACCAGAAACAAAGATTTTAAACATGGATAGACAGGATAAACAGGATTGATTTGGAGATGCGTTGGATTTAGAATAGATTTTTTTGCATATTTGCCTCCTT
>CAYHFB010000158.1:0-8140 GCA_964355695.1 uncultured candidatus Brocadiaceae bacterium | reverse complement strand
AAAGCAGCAACCTTGCACGGCAACTCAAACTTGAAAGATATTGTCTGACCGAAAGCCTTGATTTCAGCAGGATGAATTGGTATTCTACCGTTCTTAACTTAACACGTATGGGGGATACCCCCTCCATGCTGTACAATGTGTCGCCATATAAGTTCCGTTAGGAACAAAATATTGGTAGAAGATAAACAGAGAAACCGTGTTAGTTCCGTAGGAACGATATATTTTTATGCCCAAGGAATTCTAAATATATCACGCCTACAGCATTTATGTTTGCATCCGCTTACTGTTTCTACCAATATTTCGTCCCTACGGGACGTTTATAAGTAGAATACGAACAAAACCTTTTTTTGTATCCTCTCAGAATTTCATGGTAAAATTGAATTTCAATTTAGCAAAACTGAGTATCCATAAGGATTTACGCTTCGATAAAAGAGCGTTTACCATGCTTTTTTGAGAGGATGCCTTTTTTTGTAAGGGAAGAATAGGAGGGACATTCAAATGCCAGTAATTGAAGAACGAGTTGACAGACTTGAACGAATCGTAGAAAAGTTTGTGGCCAGCGTTGGCGTAGAATTTAACAAACTCTATAATTCCCAGATGCGCACTGAAGCCGAACTTCGGGAATTCAAGAACGAGATGGGAGATTTTAAGGACGAGATGCGCAGCTATAAGGATGAAAACCGGCTGCAGATAAGGCAGATGAATATCAAGTGGGGAGAGATCGCAAAGAAGCTCGGCACGATAACGGAAGACCTCGTAGCTCCGAGCATACCGAGTATCGTAAAGGAAGGGTTCGGCCTTGAGGTTATCGATGTGATGATACGAAGAAAAAAGAAGCTCGCGGATGGCAGAACGAAGGAGTACGATGCTATTGCAGTGGCAGGTGAATATGTGTTTGTTGATAGCACGAAGAGTACGCTCGATAGTGACGGTGTAAAAGAATTTGTTAATGACATTCAAGAATTCCGTGTATTCTTTCCTGAATATGCAAAAAATAAGATTGTGGGCATTCTGGCAAGCTTATATGTGGAAGAAGGTGTATTGGCGTACGCGGAGAAAATGGGCTTTCTGGTGATTGCGGTTGGGGAGAACTTAATGGACATAAAAAATCCAAAGGGATTTAAACCAAAGGAATGGTAGAAGATAAACAAAACAACCGTGTTAGTTCCGTATGAATGATATATTTTTTACGCCCATTGATTGTTGAATATATCATGCCTACGGCATTTATGTTTGTATGTTTAGGCTATTTCTACCGATATTTTGTCCCCTACGGGACATTAAAAATATAGGCGATTTGTATGAAAACCAAAGAAATACGTGATATCATACGCAAAGAACTTCCCGTTATCCTTGAACAGGATAAAGAAGTGCAAGTGCTTGTCCTGCGCCTTTCGGAAGGTCTTTTCTTCGTAAAAGAATGAGGAGCAAAATCTAACCATGCGGCTGGATATGTGCGAGAAAAAGGCTTTGGCTTATGCACTACGGGATTTTGAAGGCGACGCCTATATCTTTGGCTCTCGTGTTGATGCCACAAAAAAAGGCGGTGATATCGACCTGTTGTTAGTTCCCAAAAAGCGAAATAATCCACTCAAGCTTTCTATGCAGGTAGAGGCAAACTTTTTTTCGTTGTGTGAAGAAAAAATTGACGTGGTGATTTATTCCAACAGCTCCTTCTGTAATGAGATAATAAAGCATGCAAAAAGACTTGATATTGCAAAGCTGCGACGACTTGAAGAAGGCTACCGCGCTCCTCATGGCGTCAGTTAAAAAATTTAGCCCGTATAAAGTGGAAGAAAAGTATACCCCGGAGGAGTTAGAGTATTACGACTCTTTATCTTTTCGTTTTGAAAAAAGCATAGAGATGATTCTATCCGTTTTTAAAGGGCTTGAACTTTTTTTGTACGCAAAAGGGAGCGATACCCTGCGGGACAGACTGTTAGTTATGCAAAAGCTTGAAATTGTTGATACCATTGATTTCTGGATGGAGGCAAGAATTCTCCGAAACAAAATAGCCCATTCTTATTTGCCGGAACTGCTGAGAGAGATATACGATGAAATTATTGACAAATCGCAACTTATATTTGATTCTGCCGAACGAATACAAAAATATCTGAATCGTATAGGAATTTCCACCTAAAAACTCGCAGAAAATTAAGACTCAGGGTGGGTTTCGGTTTGTAATCTGAACTCCCCGCAGAAAATCCGCAAAAATCCGCATAAATTAGCGGCAAGTAAGTTGTTTTTAGCCTCGGATTTATGCGAATGGACGCATATAAGTTAATGGCGGCAAACTTTATGTCTCTCTTTAAAAGGTGTCCACTTATCTTAAACGACACATTAGTTATTACTCAATGAAAAATATGGAAAACCACAATCAATACTACCCCAATTTAGACGAATTCAAGCACTTGGCCACGAAGGGCAACCTGGTACCCGTTTACCGCCAATTGCTTGCAGATACATTGACCCCTGTTTCTGCGTTTCAAAAGATTTCAGAGGCAGAGTATGCCTTTCTCCTTGAAAGCGCCGCGGGCGGCGAAAAAATTGCACGATATTCCATTCTTGGGTCAAATCCTTTTATGGAATTTACGGTATACGGTAATCGTGTGGAGATAAAGCGTGGCCCCGGTAAGAAAGAAATTGTGCAGGCGGAAGACCCTCTGGAGATATTGAACAAGGAGATACAGTCTTTTAAGCCGGTGCAGGTTGAAGGTTTGCCCAAATTCTTTAGCTGCACAGTAGGATACATTGGGTACGACACCATACGATACTGCGAGCAATTACCAAACATCCCACCCGATGATATGTCGTTTCCAGACATTCAGATGATGTTTTACGACACGGTAATAATATTTGACCATATAACCAAAACGATTAAGGTTGTTTGCACGGCACACATTCAGGGTGGCTGTTTAGAAAACGTTTATGATGACGCCATTCGTAAGATAGACCACCTTATAAAACGATTACGTACGCCCGTGATGTTCCTGTGCGATGATGCCCCGGTAAAAGGAGACCTTCAGATACCCTATTCATCAAATTTTGAAAAACCTGATTTTCTTAAATCGGTAGACCACTGCAAAGAGTACATTAAGGCGGGAGACATATTTCAGGTAGTAATCTCCCAACGGCTGAAGACACAGGCCAACGCCGACCCATTTGACATATATCGTGTTCTAAGGGTACTGAATCCGTCCCCCTACATGTTTTATCTGAAGATGAGAGACGTAAAGCTTATCGGTTCGTCGCCGGAAGTAATGGTGAAGGTTGAAGATAAAAAAATCACCGTAAGACCCATTGCGGGTACCAGGAAAAGAGGGGTGGATGATAACGAAGACTCCCTGCTTGCCCAGGAATTGATTGCCGATCCCAAAGAACGGGCAGAGCATATCATGTTGCTTGATTTGGGCAGAAACGACGTTGGCCGGGTAGCGCGGTATGGCAGCGTCCACATAGATGAAAATATGGTTATTGAAAAATATTCACACGTGATGCATATAACGTCGAGCGTTTGCGGGGAATTGCGTGAAGGCAAAACCGCATTCGATGCGTTAAAGGCCTGCTTGCCGGCGGGTACCCTATCCGGTGCGCCGAAAATACGGGCAATGCAGATTATTGATGAAGTTGAACCCACGAAGCGCGGCCCTTATGGCGGTGCGGTTGGATATTTTGATTTTTTCGGGAATGTAAATACCTGTATTACGATCAGGACTATCATCATGAAGGGCAATGACGCCTATATTCAGGCGGGTGCAGGCATCGTTGCCGATTCTGTCCCTGAACGCGAATATGAGGAAACCCTAAATAAGGCAAAGGGCATGTTAAGGGCAATTGAAATTGCCGGAAAAATGAAAGGATAGCAACATGGGTATTGGCAGGATTGTGCAGATTATTGGGATTATCGTGGCGCTGGACGCTCTCTATTTTGGGATGGTAAAGGACTCCATGAAGATGGAGGTGTTTATGTTGTTCATCGGCAGTATCATTTTCTATGCTGGCCGCCTTTTCGAGAAAAAAAAGTAGCTCAAGGCTTCAGCCCTGATGAACTCCTGAATAACACCGGACGTCAAATACTATGCACAAGAGTACCGTACCCATACCAAGCGCAATATCCATCAAACCTGAAGGTTTGAGCTACATTATTCGATTAGTTCTGCAGTAAAGGTGTAAATCTCTATATCGTTCCCCTTCCATGCGCCAGATGGCAGCCCGGCCTTACCTTCACAACAGTGGGAGAGAAAGGCTTCTTTGTCCCAGCCAGCTTCCGTAGCAACCTGCGGCAAAAAACATCCGGTGCGTAAACCCTTTTGAATAAATATCCCATGTTTTCCAAGTTCGAAGTCCAGAGGGTCTTGAATGCGCGTTAAGGGGGATAGCACGGATAGTTTGATTTCCACAGAGGGCAGTTCTGAAGGCTTTATGCGGTTGAACTCAAACCGTGAGTCGTCCGTAACCGAAGAAGCCGCCATTTCTGAGGCTAGTTGATAAAGTGGGATATCGGAAACAAAGCGCCCAATGCATCCGCGAAGCTGTCCGTGTGTTTTCAACGTGACAAAAACGCCTTGCCTGCCTTGTAGTTGTGGATGTTCTGAAACGAATTGCGGTAATGGTTCGTGTTTTACCGCTGCTTCTACGCTCTTTCGCGCAATGTCTAAAAGGATTGTTTTTGCCTGTTCATTCATAATTCGAAATTCCTTGTTCGATATTCAATGTTCGGTGGCAATTCATGAATTCCCATCCGGTACGCATTCAGACAACAGCAAGGCTGAAGCCTTGCCTCTACGTGTTGTCACCCGGCACGGTTTGCAGTTCCAGCGCAAGGTCTTTTATCATTTGTAGATCGTCATCAACTTTTCGGCCTTTTGTCGTCAGGTAATTCCCGATCATCAT
Organism: uncultured candidatus Brocadiaceae bacterium; assembly: GCA_964355695.1. Taxonomy (GTDB): domain Bacteria; phylum Planctomycetota; class Brocadiia; order Brocadiales; family Brocadiaceae; genus JACVXV01. Next base: position 3,247 of record CAYHFB010000158.1, on the reverse strand, counting down.
GCTGTTGGCGCCCGCGTAAAACATCCACGATTGAAGGTCGCGCAGATTCTTTTCACGCCCACCGGCAATCTTAATCTCCTTGTTCGGCAGGACAAACCGGAACACCGAAATGATTTTCAGCGACTCCATCGGCGTAAGGGGGACACTGCCTTCCAGCGGTGTGCCGGCAATAGGATGAAGGAAGTTGAGCGGTACCACGTCAACCTCCAGAGTTTTCAGGGCAAAAGCAACGTCCAGGCGGTCCTCCACGCCTTCTCCAATGCCAAAGATTGCGCCACTGCATATCTCCAACCCTGCCGCCTTCGCAACGCGGATGGTGTTTATGCGTTCATGATACGTGTGGGTAGAACACACCTTCGGGAAGAATGCCTCCGACGTCTCAAGGTTATGGTTAATCCTCTTCAACCCACACCGTACTAAGGTCTCCGCCGATTCCTTTGTCAACATACCAAAAGAGCCGTGGGGCTGTATGTTGGTGTTCTTCGCAAGATGTTCAACTGCCTTGCCAATCCTGTCAAGGTCTTGCGGATTGCGGATGCTATGGCCGCTCGTCACCATGCCAAGCGAGCTGGAGCCAGCTTGCTCTGCACGGCTTGCAGCGTCGAGTATTTGAGAACTCCCGACAAGGGGGAACTCTTCAATACCGGTTTGGTGGCGGGTGGATTGAGAGCAAAAACTACAGTCCTCGGTACAGAGACCCTGTTTCGCGCTAACGATGGAGCAGGCCTTTACCGAGTGTCCAAAATGCTGTAACCGTATGTGATTTGCCCAGTAGAATAAATCATAAACACCGTCGCCGTCTAATTGCATGAGATAAAGGGCTTTGTCGCGGCTAATCGTTCCGTGTTGCAAAGAGTGATATGCAATCTCTTTTACCTGTTCGTTCATGTATTCCTGTATTTTAAATAAGCCGACCGGACGTGCTGCCAAACAACGTCAGGCCGCTCCGACCGGACGTACGTCATGCAATCCGTTCCTTCAAAACTCCACGTTGCTATATTACGAATACCCGCTTGATAAGCCACGTCCACGGCCGTTAGTATCTCAGCCTCTCTGTTTTCCGGCACGCGGTACCCTTGTATCCATATCTGCGGTTCCTTGTTGTGTTTCCCGGAGAGGGCCACTACGTCGCGTGACACGTTGCCGACAAATCCAGCCACATCCTGCTTATAGCCGTACCAGTACGGGTCACTTCCGAAGATATCCATACTGGCGATCATGGCAACCTTTTCCCACTCATAGACTCCGTAGCGCGGGTCGGTTGTTGGAAAAAGGCACACGGCATTTTTCAAACCCTTCTTTGCAGCCGCGTTTGCGAGAAATTCCAGGAAGCGAACAATCGTCATCTGGCGAAACGCCTTCACTTCATCGGTGAAATCCATAGGCATCTCGTAGCCGTTCGTTTCCCTAAAAAGGCCTTCACACGTCTTACAGGTGCAGCCCCAAACGTCCCTTTTCTTGTCTCCAAACAGGGGAGCGAATTCTCCGAAAAACAAATGTGGCTCGTCCCAGAATACGCCTTCCGCGCCCGTTTTTACGGCAAGTTCGATCCAGGCCAGCATGTAGTCCTTAAACGTTTTAGAGTTCAAACAGACCTTTGAAATCGTTATCTCGCCTTCGGGAAAGCTGAGGCGCTGCCTGCATTGAGGATACGTGCTTACGAACTGGGAAAAAGATTCCCCGCCAAAGACGCGCCCAACACCCCACGGGTCGAGAAAAACCTCCAGCCCGGCTTCGCGGCTTACCTTTACCACGTCAACCATAGTCCCCGCATGGTATGCGACATCGTGTTCACTCATCGTGTGAACAACGAAATTGCACCCATCATCGGCCATTTTCTTCATATCTTCCCGGACGTGGCGTAATATCCGGCTGCCAAAATAACTCGTTCCCAGTTTCATACAGGGCATATTAACCTTGTTATCTAAATATGTCAAGCAAATCCATCGTACGGATATTTTTTTCCTTGCTTAGAAACCAGTAAATTGGTAGTATAGCATCAAATCTCTATGGTTTTTGGCTCTACCATGTTCGTGCTTGAGGCGTTATATTTTTGGACCTATAACGATGTCTTGGGAACCGACTTTGATAGTTAAGGATACGACAAGTATAACACTATTAAGCGGAAAACCGCCCTGAAATACGGGTCCAAAAGATTACCACACACGGCATTGCGGTAGAGCCTTTTTTATATCAGATATTCCCTCATTTACACCACGCCCCTTATTGTAGTCATGGTTTTGCGCCTGCTGTTATTATAAAACAAAGATGGAAAACGCCAAAACACCCTGATTGTATAGTGATTTTCATTTTCTTTATGCGGGTTTACGGGCTGGTGTCGTTGTAACAATTGCTATGGCAAAAGACAAGCAAAGAGCACAACAATCACAATATGATTCACCGTGGAAACAAGCCATTGAAGGCTATTTCCCCGATTTTATGGGTTTCTTTTTTCCTGCTATTTATGAAGAAATTGATTGGAATAAAGAGCCTGTATTCATGGACAATGCCCTGGAGAAGATCACCAGAGACGCCGAAATTGGCAGGCGGTACGCGGACAAGTTGGTCAAGGTTTGGCTAAAAACCGGAGAATTGGCCTGGGTACTCATTCATATTGAAGTCCAGGCGTCGCGAGAGACCAATTTTTCTGAAAGAATTTACGTTTATCGACACCGGATTTGGGAAAAGCACAAAGTTGATGTTGCCAGTTTGGTCATTTTGTGCGACGACGAACAAAACTACAGACCCAACATGTATAAAAAGGGAATTTGGGGTTGCGAGCTGAATTTTACCTTTCCGATTGTCAAGCTGCTGGATTTTGCGGGAAATTGGGACAAGCTGGAGAATGACAATAACCCATTTGCCATTGTTGTTATGGCTCAACTAAAGGCAAAAGAAATAAAGGATGGCCGACAACGCAAATACTGGAAATCTCGTTTGACCAGGATGTTGTATGAACGCGGCTATGAGAAACAGGATATTATTGAACTGTACTGTTTTATCGATTGGCTGTTGGTTTTACCGGAAGATTTGGAAGAAGAATTTGCGCAGGAATTGTGTGATTATGAAAAGGAGAAGACTATGCGATACGTGTCGAGTATTGAGAGGATAGGATTCAAAAAAGGTGAGCAGCAAGGCATACAACGTGGCGTGCAGCAAGGCGTGCAACAAGGCATGCAACAAGGCATGCAACAAGGCATGCAGCAAGGCATGCAGCAAGGCATGCAGCAAGGCATGCAGCAAGGCA
>CAYHFB010000157.1:4622-8143 GCA_964355695.1 uncultured candidatus Brocadiaceae bacterium | reverse complement strand
TAACCTTTCATTAATTCCTGTGCAAATTATTTAATCGTGTTGTCAAATGGAGACCTGACACAATGGTTTTCTATGATTAAAAGCGGTTGCTATTGCAGATCAGCAAATGGTCTCGATGATTCTACGTGACCAATTTCGGAGTTTTTGAATGATTTGGGTAGGTCTCGCAATTTTACTCTCCATCAATAATTGACAAACAGTTTAGGTTCTGATATTTTAGAGGAGTGGGCAAATCATATCTAATGTACCTCTACCGCACCCTTCCCTCGGTTGGCAATGAGTCAGACGAAATGGGTAATATTGGGATAGTTTTTTAATTGCTCATCGTAAATATGCTGTTTCAAATCTTTCGCATTACTGAGATAATAGGATAAAGTGAACCATGCCTAAAATTTTATTGAAAAAGACGAATCCTTACCTACAAGACCCTGTACTTGGCAAAGCCCTGCTCTATCAATCCGTGTCCTCTTCTACAGCGGTTGAGGGCGTTCTCACAAAATACCCCAGGCTTTCCAAAACTATGGAGAAAAAACTCAGAGAAGTTATTTCTGTTCACGAACCCGCAGCGTCTTACGAATAACCGCCGCAAATATCTTTTCCATCGGCTTATAGTTTTTGCGCCATGCCTGCTTGAATGGCTTTAATATAGTCAACATCAGAAATACTCGTTAACTCTTCCGGGGTTCGTATTTGTTCCACCTTCTCGCGCCTGTTCATTGCGCGTTTGCTTGTTATACCGGGCTTGTTCCCAAAAACCCTTCCGCGTGACCAAGGCTCAGTCTGATCTTCAACAAGATGCGAAGTATCGTAGCATGATGTTGTAATCTTACCTTTCGAGGTATTTCTCTGTTCATGGCTTTCCCCTCCCTGTATTTTAATGTGTCTATGCTTGAAACTTCCAACACAAAGTGCTATACTTCCTTTGTAAATCAGGAGATACTATGAAATTAGAACCACCGAATGTCGAAGAAATCAAAGCTAAATTCCCCCAATTCAAAGAGGTATTTTTCCTTAACGCCGGTGGATTTAAGGCCGTCTACCAAGTCGTTACTGGCAAAGGCTCCGAAGCTTTTAAAATTGTTCATGTCCCGGAAGCGAGCGGAATCGAACCGGAAATCAGTAACGAGATTAGGAAAGAATCATTAGGTAGAATTACCAGAGAAATAAAAATACTTAACGACTGCAAAGCTCCGGAAATAGTTAAACTCGGCAGCATTCAACCAAATCAGGTAATTCTAAGCAATCATGAATATGTTGCTTACTCTGAAGAATTTCTTGATGGTAATACCCTGAGGGAGTTGATCAAGCAATCGGTGAAACCAGCGGAAGACGACTTACGATCATTGTTCATCAGTCTGCTTAAGGCAATCCGCGAACTTTGGTCTCTCAATGTAATTCATCGTGACATAAAGCCTGATAATGTTATGAATATCAAATGCAAAGATCGCAGGTATGTATTGCTCGACTTAGGGATTGCATTTTCTCTGAGCGATACGCCTCTAACTTTTAATGCCGAAGATCGTTTGCCTCCTGGTACATACCGATACTTAGCACCAGAGATGCTACAGCCGGGATTTAGAGAGTCCTTAGATTTTAGAAGTGATATTTATTCGGCGGCATTAACTATTTATGAATATGCTGCCGGACAGCACCCTCTCGCCAAAAACAAAGATGATTTAATTGCAACGTTATCACGTATTGTTAGCGAACCACCGAAATCGTTGGGAGAATACAGGGCGGATATTTCTCCCTTTTTCATAAGGACTATCGATCAAATGTTGAAGAAAATACCGGCATTAAGACCTTCAAATATTAATGTGCTGATTAATCAATTAGAGAAAAACGTATGAAACTCTACGCACAGCATGGTTATGGTGAAGGGGAAAAAATTAACCAGGGATTGCAAAACGGGCTAATTTCTGGAGCCATCTATGGCGCAAAAGATATTACGCCAGACCGTCTTAAAGACCGGCTGAACGCGATAGCAACACTCGCACCGGATGCTGGCAGGATTTTTGATCCACAGTACTATGTCAGTTTGATTGGGTCTGACCCGAATATTAGACTTGGAAGGCTTGAAGAGTATCCTTATTTTGCCGTAAGACGCCGTGGCCAATTGGAATCAAATGAACTGATTACGGATGAAATCAAAAAACTACTGGAGTTTCAACAAAAACTGCCTGTTACATCCATCGTTTCACCGAACATATTGATTTCACGGTCTTTTGACTCCGTTGAGGCGGTTATTGCAAAAAACTTTATCCGCCATGCAAAGAAAGTATATACAACGCTTGGGGATAAACGGCCGTTATTTGTAACGCTGGCAATATCAAGGGAAGCCCTAACTGATTTTGTGGAATTAAAAGGTTTTTTGAATGATATTACTTTGCTCAATGAACCGCCGGAAGGGTTCTACCTTCTCATCGGGGCTCGGAGCATTGACGCCAGAACAGATATTTATAACGCCGACGTTATCGCCGCATGGATGCTGCTTAACTACTCCCTGAAAATAAATGGATACCAGGTAATAAACGGTTACTCCGACCTCATATCGCCTTTCCTTGGCGCGGTGGGTGGTGATATTGGTTGCACCGGTTGGTGGTCTAACCTAAGGATGTTTTCCTTGAATAGATTTACCCCGGAAGCAACGGGCGGACGTCTGCCCGTTCAACGGTACCTTAGCAAAAAGCTACTCAATCGTATCACTTTTTATGAGTTGAGTGCCCTACGAAAAATCATTCCGAACGGGATAATAAACAGTTTATCTATGGACGGCATGTATGAAGATGAGCCTGACCGTGCAAAAGAGGTTCTGCAGTCATGGGAGGCATTAAGCCATTTATTGAATTCCCTTACAGAAAGCGAAAATGTATCTGAAAATCTTGCAAAGTGCGTAGCGGCGCTTAAGTTTGCCGAGAACTTATATACCTCAATCAACGCAATCCCGTATCATTTGGACGCCAAATCAGACGGGTCCCACCTTGAAGCTCTCCTGGAAGGCATAAACCTGTTTAAAAAGCGGGCAGAGATTTAAAATGCCGTGAAAGGCACGCTACGGCCTTTTGGTAGGCAGCATTGCTAATAGGGCTATCTTTGCGAGGATTGTGAATCTTCTTAATACAATTCTCTTCTTTGTCAAACGCCCACAGCCCAACGTTAATTGTCTGGAATACCGTCAATGATTGTGCCGCCTTTGCAGCTTCATCAGTTGGCAGCACCACGTAAGCGGCATCAGCATAATATTTGTAACGGTATGCCTGTGAAAGCGCCTTGCGCCAATCCTTGAGCTTCATTTCAAAGGCGTGCAATACCAACTTCCGGGGGCTTATAAAGACCGACACCATATCTGCAATCCCCAATCCCTGCACGCACATTTCCCGTCCCATCTCAAAAGCCAGCCCGCCGTCCGCCTGTTTGTCCGCATGCTCCTGATGATAAGCACGCCCAAAAGCCAGCACAAAATCAGCCTCTGTCCGTTTTTTAGCTGTTTTTGCGGGGAAGTTTTGGCGTGATTGTTTATG
>CAYHFB010000157.1:2777-4522 GCA_964355695.1 uncultured candidatus Brocadiaceae bacterium | reverse complement strand
TTTGAATAATTTGGGCTGGTTCATTGCCAAGCATAATTACCTCATCACAAAGATAACTCAAAATTTCAACGTCATGCGATACAAGCAACAACGCTGCAGAATTATTTGTAATTGTTTTTGTCAGAGCTTCGAGGGAAATCCATTTCATTTTTGTATCGACACCCGTTAGTGGTTCGTCTACAATAAATATTTTTGGTTGGGTTACTGTTGCACATGCTAAAACAGCACGTAAGTATTCTCCACCGGATAGGTTGTTTGGAAAATTCTCCCAGCATTTCTCTAGCCCATACTCTTCAACGAGGTTTTTTATGAAGTACTTATCGTTTTGTTTACCATTTGCCTTTGAAAAGAAAAACCCAAGATTTCTTTTGAGCGTAAACCAAGGGATCAAACCCCCATTCTGAGGCACATAAAACATCCCTGCTTTTGGCACATCAAAAGTTGTATAGATTGAGCTGCTAGGAGGTTGTCCTTGAATTATACTGCGCAACAGCGTTGTCTTTCCACAGCCAGAAGGTCCCGTAATGCCAATACGCTCAGTAGGTTTCAATTCAAGACTAAAAGAGGATAATAACTGTTTGGCGTCAATGCTAAGTCGAAGTTCGCGTATGTTAATAAGGGTACTCATATTGCTATAATTAACCTCGCTCTAACCATAAAAGTGGATTAAATCCGCGTTTAGCGGAGAAGAATAAACTTACAGATTTCTTCCATAACGTAGAGGAAATAGTACCCATCACGCCGAATAAACCCAAAGACGTTAGTACCATATACCAATTATTGCTTTGATGAGCTATGTATAATTTATATCCTAATCCACCCGCCCAAAAGCCTTGCGAAAAAGTTCCAATCAATTCTGCTGCTACTACACATAACCACCCTATCCCAATGCCAACTTGTATACCAAGCATGATTCCACCTGTTACTTTCGGGATAATATATATAATTAATAATTCTCTTTTAGACAAATTATTGGCCTTTAAGACCAACTCAAGTTCAGGTAGCCTTTTGGTAATTGCAGACTGGACAGATAACCAAACAGGGAACATCACACCCCACGCGATTAAGCCAATCTTGCCAATTTCGCTAACACCCAAGCACATTTGAATAACAGGCATCAGCCCAATTATGGGGATAGAACGAAAGAAATTGAATAAAATATTAACAACCTTACTAGTCGATTTAAGGGAATAAGAGATCAGTCCAAAAATGATCCCAACTGAACTGCCAATTAATAATCCAATAAACCATCGAAGACTACTTAAGCCAATATCTGTTGCCGTCACTTCCATTTTATTTTTTTAAGAAACCCAAAATCAGTGTGTATGAATGTATTAAAATAGTGATCAAAACTAGTGATGAACAAACCAAAGCGATAATTAAAGTAGCTATAATCATGAAAGCACTAGGTTTAACACTAATAAAGAAAATATATCCTATGTTAAAACAACCACCAATAATGATGACGAGCTGTGACCGCAGATGCCAATATTTAACCTTCTTCTCCATAATCAAATGCTTGGCAAAAACTAACCAAACAAAAAGCATTCCATATAACCCAAATCCTGCGGTTGCTATTGTTTGAATAACATCTCCGCAATTATAGATTTTCGTACCTGCGTTTGTACATTTGTTTAGATCATGTAATGATAGCTCTAATTTAATAAATAGGACTGCTATTCCTAGCCGCAATGCAAATTCTCCAAACCTAACATATTTTCTTTGCTTAAGGATTTCTCCCCAAT
>CAYHFB010000157.1:0-2677 GCA_964355695.1 uncultured candidatus Brocadiaceae bacterium | reverse complement strand
AAAGACATAAATTGTTTTTGCACCATAAATGGCAAGTATAACGTAGCAAAAATATTCAAAAACTCTTATAAACATAATATTTACAACTTCAATTGATAAATCAAATAACACATATAAACGTTAGGTGACATCAATAAAAAAAGATATCCTCTCTATTTGTGCATGCATGCGAATAGTATATCAATTCAGCACAAGGTTGCTATCTTTATTTACTGACACCTCCCGTATATTCGTTTAAATTTAAATACTACTCTATAATATATAACCTAGACCTTTCATTTTTGATATGAAAGAATCCAATGAATTACGCCCAGAAAGCTTGAATTGACCGTGATACTCGCTTTCTGGATAAATGGTATAACCGCCAACTGCTGTACTTCCTCCTTCACCCACATCTGTAACAATATTCATGTTTGTTAGCCTATAATTCTGTGATTCTCGCGCCGTTAATGCTAATCTCGAAGTAGGAAAAAGTAAACGCATAGCGACGATGATTTTTGTTAACAAATCTTCCTTTACTTCTTGCCTTACAATATCAACACATTGATTGCTGGAAAATTGGATGCGTGGAAAAGAGAAACGTATATTTGTCTCAGGATTATACTCGATTAATTTACTGGCGTGTTCTATCATCGCGAGCGTATCCTTAAACCAATCGCCTATTCCATATAAAACTCCTAGACCTATTTCCTTGATTCCTCCTTTTATGGCACGTATTGGAGTTTCATGTCTGAAATTAAAATCGGACTTTGGTGTGTTGGTGCCATGAAGATGTTGATACGTTTGCGGATCGTATGTCTCTTGAAAAACAATTATACTATTTACACCGAGTGAAGAAAGCTGCCGATATTGTTCAACTTCCAGAGAGGCAACCTCAACACCAAGCCAAGAAGGTTGTACCTTTTTAATTGCCATTATGTGTTCTACAAGCATTTCAAAATATTTACTACTATAATATTCCCCAGCGAGAATAAGGATGTTTTTCACTCCTCTCGACACTAAAAACGTAGCCTCTTTCAAGCTTTGTGCAGAATTTAACGTAATGCGCTTAAATAATTTGTTGGATTGGCGAAATCCGCAATAGAGGCAATCGTTAACACAGACATCTGAAACGTAAATTGGGTTAAACAACCGCCTTCGACCTGCGAAGTGTTTTTGAGTAATCTCTACGGCTTTGTTACAATACTCTTGGAATTGATAGTCTGAGCTATCGACAATTTCTCTAAACAAGGATTGCCGGTCGATAATTGGAGATGCATCATTGTGTTTTTGGGAGAATACTTTCAATTTTTGAAACCTCAGTCAACATGTAGTCAATATCAGGTACTGTTTCTAATATTCCAACCTCTTTTGCGAGCCTCGCGTCTTGAAGGATTAAATCTTTCATTTTGTCAACGTCTGTTTTGAAGGAAAAATCGACATCTTTCCATCTTTCCTCCAGCCAGCCATCAGGATAATTAAAATAATGTTCTATTTCTTTCCTAATGGAGAATTTATTGTGTTGAATTTCATCCCCCGCACATGCAACAGCTCTAACAAAATTTTCTACTGCATTTCGTTTTTTCTCCCACACATCAGGTGTCGTAATAAGGTAAAGGCGCAAGGTGTAAAGTTCGGTATCCCTTGTTACGATTAGACTATCTTCAGCCGCCCCGTTTATCGGATTAATTATCTGGGTTGCAAAAGGTTCCCAGATAACCACCGTATTTATGTCCTTCTTTTGAAAAACAATTGGAATGGAAGGCGGTGGAAGAGCCAACTTTTCAAACTCATCTTTGATACTGAATAGCTTGTGTTTTTTTAAATATTGAAGAAGATAAAATTCTGATATGGTTTGAGGGACATAACCAACTTTTAACGTTTTTTTTAGATCATCAAGACTGGATTTCTCTATAGTGGAAATCCTTGATATTAACGCTAACAATGAGCTAGACTCAACATAGCTACCTAAAATCACAATTTTTTCTTTTTTAGAAGCGCCTATAGCAAGCGGTGTTGAAGCTACCAATCCAATATCAGCGTTCCCACTTACGACGGCGTTCTTAGAGGCCAAACCATCTGTAACGTTAAACGTTCTGACAGTTAAACCTTCTTTAGTGAATAAATCATGTGTTCTAGCAATGATAGTTGGTGCTGTCCACCAAACCGTGCTGGCATCCGCAAATAGTATGCTGTCTTTGGAAGTATTAGAACAACCGTGCAGGAGAAAAGCAAGGGATGATAAAAGAAGAAATGATAAAAAACAGTAAATTAATTTAGAATTCTCAACAAAATAATTTTGCCTTCCTTTGTTTAGCATCTATAACCTCCCAAAGACAGCTTACACAATAACTACAAAGGTAAATTTGCTACAAGTGTTTATTTATGACCTTGTTGATTAACGGCCCTTTTTACAGTAAGTCATACAATATCATAGTACAGATTGTGTTTTTATGCATTGTATGTTGTACGCTATTTTGTTTTCCAGGGACTTTATCAACAGCGTCGTTTATATTGTACATTCAAAGCAATTCTCGTACAGCCTGTCAAAAACATCAATATTTTGTTATTATAATGTTTTCGAACTTATCTTTCATCTTAAATTATTAATTGTGGATGAAACGAAGCGCATCCTCTAAAAATAATAACACCGCAAAGACGCAAAAGATGCGAAGGAAAAAGGAATTGAGAAATACGT
>CAYHFB010000156.1:0-8157 GCA_964355695.1 uncultured candidatus Brocadiaceae bacterium | reverse complement strand
GATTTTATGCGTTTTTCGTTTCTTAACTTAACACGTATGGGCTTCACCCCCCGCTGTATCTTGTCAGCCTTTTATGCCTAACAGTGAATTTATTACTTAAACCTATATTTCCCTGCCAACCCCTGCGGCCTAAGATGTTCCATTGTAACAATAAGTAAGCCATATATCAAAAGCCTTATATTCGCGGCGATGGCGTCAGGGATGTACAAAAACCTTAAAATTTCCGGGATTGCTATGATGCTAAGACCCATAATAAACGAACCTGAAATTCTCACATTAAATGATTATTTCAAAGGCGGGGTAACGTTTATAACTCAAAATAAATTCTTGAATCAAATAATGTGAGACATTGTGCCAAACAAACTGAGACGTAGCAGGGTTCCCATTCCAAATTTCAGGAAGGAAAAGGAGCAGGAACGGAGATATGGCATAAATGGCGCTCTGGGCTACGTAGATGATGCCCGCTGAGATGAGATGGATGATAGGAAATTGCTTTTCCCCATGAGGTGTCCAGTGTAGCAAGTCGGCTGGTGTCGCCACATACTCATGCTTTGCATAAGAACTACCGGAACCACGGATTTCACCGATTAAATCACAACAGTGCAGGCGGTATACTGCGAGCGGGCATAATTTAAACTTTCGAAAGTGTCGCAAATGCCAGACAACCCTTGAATATGGCAGTGCTTTGGTCTTTTGTTGGACTCAACCGATAGCAAAATCCTGATTGACAGAACATAGCCATGCATTATAATACCAAAAGCCTCATCTGCCATGGGTAGCAAAGATATCTTTTGCCGTCCTTTGGGGTGGATATTACGGTTATGGGTACGTTCGTAATGTGATAGAGAAACCCACCTCTGTACCCTTCCTGGGTGGGGAATTTTAAAGGATGTGTTAACTTAAAGGAGTTTCCGTGGAAATCAAAGCAAAACTGGTAGAAATTCTCAATACCGTAAGGGTTTCAGACAAATTTCAAAAGAGAGAATTTGTCGTAGAGTACGTTCCTGAAAAGTCACAATATCAAGAGTATCTGAAGTTTGAGATTGTTCAGGATAAATGTGCGACTCTGGATGCGTTTAAGGTTGGAGATTATGTAGAGATTCAATTTAACCTTAAAGGCCGAAAATGGACTAATCCTAAAGGAGAAACGGTCTATTTTAATTCTCTTCAGGCTTGGAAATTGAAAAAGGATACCGACCAATCGGATAAGGAATCATCGCCAGACGCAGAAAGTATGCCTTTTGATGATTTGAATGTGGAGGACGTTCCTTTTTAAGCAACATAGTGCCCGTGTAAAAACGGCCATCTTCAATTATTCTTACGGGGAAGGTGGTGGAATCCCCTGGCACATCTGGACTAATTAATACGCTCTGGGAAATCCACCCTGTTCCCCTCCCGTGAAGGGAATTGATTGCGGGTTTAAGATTGCCGCTTGCACTCGCGGGCGGATGCGTGATTTTGCAGGTAGTTCATACATTTACTATAAGTATGATCCGGTAAAAACTTCTATATTGTTGTTGAATGTAATCCGTATGCCATATTTCTCCTCCCTTGCGAAGTGGGAAAGGAAGGCATTCTTTGGTTGCGGCGTAGCCGCGCTAGTTGTTGCTATGGTGGCTGGGCTTTGTGATGATTTCCATTTCTCTTGCATAAGCAAAACACGCCAGGAAACTTAATAAAACGATCGTTTTTCTCCAGGAGGTTTGAATGTCCAGGCTGTATTTGTTGTTGAGTAGGGGGAATATCCTTATTATCCTGCTTTCGCTCTCAATTTGTCTCCTTGTGGTAACGAGGCACTTGTGTGCACAACCGTCTGGCACGGTGATGACGGAGGGTGTGGGAACCGGTATTACCATTAAGCTTGAGGACGTTGCGCTTGCCCGGAAAATGGCAGGCGAAATGAAGGCCGGTATTGACAAATCAATTCGTGAGATCAACCGCTCTCTATCGGAATTACAAGGCAACACCGGCACACTAACCGCGCTTGCTGAGGGTTTGAAGAAGGACAAGGCGCGATTTGAGCAGGAGCAGCAGCATCACTCGTTTATAGAGATGCTTGAAAAAGAGCTGGCGGTTATTGATCAAAATTGTAATGTGAATACCGAGTTGGCCGCGATATACAAGGATGCTGTTAACGCACATCAAGGTTTGGCAAAGGTCTATGATGAACGGGTAAGCTTGTTGAAATCGGGAATTACCCTGTATGAAAACGTAGCCGAAATGCCCGCAGCACAGATATCCACCATGAAAAAGGAAGTGGACGTTGCAAATGACTACATCTCATTATCTCAGATAAATATGAAAGATAAAGAGGTGTTGGTTTCGTTCTTTACCCAAGAGCTGGAAGACGTAAAAGAGCGGCTTGCCGATAGGGTGGAAGACGTTGCCAGGAGCCTGGAATTGCTGGTAAAAGAAGCCGCCGGAAATGATGAACTTGCAAGCAGGATGAGGGGAAAAGCAAAAGACGTTTTGTCACGGCAAAAGGCCGTTAATGATCAGTGGGTTACCGTGTTTAAAACACGGTTGGCAACAACTAAGGTACGTTACGACAAGGCGGTGCTGTCGCTCAAAAATGCTGAAATCAATGCAGCTCTCCTGACAGAAAAGTGCCATCGTTTGCAAGAAGTAGTTAACAAGCTACCGGCAAAACAGGAAGATAAGCCAAAGGATGCCGTACCGGGGGGCGTGGCTAAAGACCAGGAGGCGCAGGCCCCGGCAAGCGCGAAGGCGGCTGAAGGCGCATCGCCCGTATCTGAGAGCGAAAAGGCTTCCGGCTCTGATGCTGCAAGAGAGTTCGCCCGAAGGGAGAAATGGGTGAATGATATGGAAGAGGAGGCGCAACGCCTGTCTAAGGGGCTGGCACAAAGGAAAAACGACCTGATTACCGAAGGCAAGCAGCGGTTTAAGGACTCCGAGGAATACAAAAAGGTTGCATCTGAAATTGAGCGTATGCTGATCACCGCGTGCAGCTTGAAGGATATCAAAGAGATTCAGAACCTGTATGACCTGGCTAACGCCCAAATAGACCGGTTTTCCGACATGATGAGAGAACTTGAGACGGGCATCGCCAACCTTAAAGAAGAGCAAAGAAATGCTTCCCACAATGTTTCCCTTGCCCATGAGGAGGAATCTGCCCTGAAGGATGAAATTGCATCCTTCGGCGATAAGGAATTAGGCCGTAAGGCAACGGAGTATACCCGGAGAAAAAGGGAAGCGCTTGAAGAGGCCGTTGTACTTATTTCCGCACGATTAAACATACTAAACGAGCGCCTGGACGCAGCCAGGAGGGCCACGGAGTCCCTGAATAAGGCAAAGGACAGATTGGTCGCAATCGAAGCGGCAAACGTCTGGACGAGGATGCGGAGCACTATTTCCGTCCAAACGCTGAAGACGATAGGGAGAGACGCCGCCGATGGTTGTGGCAATTTAAAACTTCTGCCCAAAGCGGTTCTGCACCATGCCCGGGAAGTTGCTTCTCCTCTGTTGAATAATAAAGACGCCGTTTCTTTCTGGCTTAAATGCGGCGGCCTGCTCATCGTCATAGTCGCCTATTATTTTTCCCAAAGGTATCTGCGCCGCCGGTGCGGGGAGGTGATGGATGCGTTACTACAGGCGGGGAGCATTTCGTTCTACAGCGGTAGATTATTTCCCATGCTTCTCCTCGTGTTGCAGCAAAACGTCAACGGGGTATTATTGGCGATCCTTTCTCTCGCCATAGTGGCAGTTTTGAACGTGTGGGCGCCGTCTGCCGTTGCGGTAATCTACGTGCTGGCTATCTGTGCGGTATATAAAGTTCTTAAGCGTGCCCTCATTGAGTCTTTCCATCCGGGTAAGGGGAGTAAGGTATTATTCCCTTCCCTTGTGTATCTTTCCTCGGAGCAGTGGTACAGGGCATTAAATAGCATCCTGGTATTTTCCTTAATTACCTTGTCAGCCATCGCCATCCTGTCGGCGTTTAACTACAAGGCAGACGTGCTGGAACTCCTCTGGTTTGTTTACCGGTTGGGCATGTTGATCCTTGTTTTATGGCTTGCCTCGCAGAGGGCGCTCATCTTCAGATTGCTGCCGGGCACGTCAACCCCGCTGGGGAAGATAATCCACCGCGCCGTAACGGTAATTTACCCCATCTTCATTGCCTTTGTCGTATCCCTCTTTGCAATCAGAAGCCTGGGCTATCCCGTCCTGAGCTATGTATTATTGAAAATAAGCATAAAGAGCTTTATCATCGCAATCGTTGCCTTTGCCGTGTGGAAGTACACGTTTAGCCGCGTAAATCGTCTGAGAGAGGTTCGTTTTAAGAAAATCGAAACGAATTTGAACGTGGCAGGGCAGCAGCGATTTTGTAAGGTAACAGACATCGTTAACCTGTCGTGCCAAGGCATTATCACCCTCACCACGGCAATCATCATTATTCGGGTGTGGGTAAGCGCCTTCAGCGATGCAATTGCCTCTCCTGCCGCTCCCTATCCCGTGCAAACGGCGTTCGGGTACATAGGTGGATTCTTTAGCGCAATCGGCAACGGGATACAATACAAGTTCATATTTTCAGAAGGAAGGTACACGACGCCCCTGAAGATGATCATAGCCCTGATTGTCTTATTTGCTTCATTCTTAGCCGCGCGGCACATCAAGACCTTTTTGGAAGAAAAGGTACTTTCTAAGTTACCGATAGAGCGCGGTATTAAACACGCCCTGTCCACCTTATCCCGGTACCTTATTGTCGGCATAGCAGCTCTCATCGGACTGAACATGGCGGGCATACCGTTACAGAGCCTAACCTTTTTTGCAGGGGCCTTCGGTATCGGTATTGGCTTTGGAATGCAAAACATCATCAACAATTTCGTGAGCGGCATTATCCTCCTCTTTGAGCGCCCTATGCGCGTTGGCGATGTTATTACGCTGGACGACGGTGCAGTGGGAACCGTTGACAAATTAAGCGTGAGAAGCACAACGATTACCACTGCGGATGGAATTACCGTAATCGTACCCAACTCAAAATTCGTAGATAGTAAAATAACCAACCTGACGCACCCAAAGTCGGCGGTCAGGGGGTGCGTTAAGGTGGGAGTGGCCTACGGCTCTAATACGGCGCAGGTAAGGGACTGCCTCATGGCGGTTGCCAAGAAGAATCCAAACGTAAGGGTAGACCGTGAGGCTGTGGTAAGATTTGCCGCGTTTGGCAACAATTCACTGGATTTCGAACTCTATTTCTGGGTGGACGATGCGACAAAGCGATTGCCCACCCTGAGTGAACTGAATTTTGCGGTGGACGAGGCATTTAGGAAAAACAACATTGAGATCGCCTTCCCACAGCGCGACATTCACATCCGCTCCGTTGTGCCGTTCCAAATCCAAGACCCCGGTGTGCGGCATAAAGAAGAAGGTTAAATTAGGCCTGCGGCGACTTGTTGGTGTTTACACGTAAAAGGACACGGGCACCGTGTCCCTACTTTGAAATTCCTGTACGTTGAATTAGGCCTTTGGCGACTTGTTGGTGTTTACACGGAAAAGGACACGGGCACCGTGTCCCTACTTTGGGATTTCTGTACGTCACGGTAAGCTTTACATCTGTTTATTGCAGGGATACGGCGCACCGTATCCCTGCATATATGTGTGAAAAAGTACTACCGGTACAAAGGATGTGCGGCGCAAAGTTCCTTAACGGTCTTGCGAATGTCTTCCTTGATTTTGTTGTCATTTGGGTTTGAAAGCGCCTTGTCGATGCAGTCCGCAATCTTGACTACTTCGTTCTCCTTCATTCCGCGTGAGGCCACCGTGGGCGTTCCGATGCGAATACCGCTCGGTTCGTTTGTACCCCGTTCGTCAAAAGGCACTGTGTTCCTATTCAGGATGATGTCTACGGTTTCCAGTAACATCTGGGCGTCTTTTCCCGCAATGCCTTTGTTTCTTAAATCAACCAGGAAGAGGTGATTGTCGGTACCACCCGATACGATGGTGTATTTCCTCTTCACGAATTCCTGCGCCATAGCCTGGGCATTTTTTACGGTTTGCTGCTGGCATTTCTTGAATTCATCCGTCATTGCCTCCTTAAACGCAACGGCCTTTGCGGCGATGGCGTGCATAAACGGCCCGCCCTGAATGCCGGGGAATACTACCGAATCTACCTGCTTGGCGTACTTTTGCTTACAGAGGATGAGGCCGCCACGTGGGCCACGCATGGTTTTGTGCGTAGTTGAAGTGACGAAATCCGCGTAAGGTACGGGGTTGGGGTGCACGCCTCCTGCTATGAGGCCGGCGATGTGGGCTATATCGGCCATGAAGTAAGCGCCTACCTCGTCCGCAATCTTTTTGAATTTGGGGAAGTCGATGATTCTCGGATATGCGCTTGCCCCGGCAATGATAAGCTTCGGCTTTACTTTCAAGGCGATGGCGTGCAATTCATCGTAGTCGATGTAACCCGTTTCCTTTTTCACTCCGTAATGAAAGACTTCGTAGAGCATACCTGAAAAGTTCTTTTTGAACCCGTGGGTAAGGTGTCCGCCGTGGGATAAATCCATCCCCAGGATACGGTCGCCCGGCTTTAATATGGAAAAGCACACGGCCATGTTCGCCTGTGAACCCGCGTGCGGCTGCACGTTGGCGTGTTCCGCACCGAAGATTTGCTTTGCCCTCTCAACGGCAAGGGTTTCCACCGAATCAACGTATCCGCAGCCGGCGTACCAACGTCTTCCCGAATAGCCTTCCGCATATTTGTTGGTCATTGAAGACCCTTGCGCTTCCTGTACCGCAAGACTGCAAATATTTTCTGATGCGATTAAGTCAATGGTGTTTTCCTGTCTCTTTGTTTCTTCTTGTATTGCACGCCAAACTTCCGGATCCTCATTTTTTAACATAGCCATTTTCCCTTCAATCCTTTTTTATAGTTTTTGCCATTTTCCATTTCAAATACGCTTCCATAAATTCGCTAATTTCACCGTCCATCACGGCCTGTGTGTTACCCGTTTCCTTGCCGGTGCGCAGGTCTTTTACCATGGAATAGGGTTGCAAGACGTAAGACCTGATTTGATGCCCCCACGCAATTTCGCCTTTTTCATCATAAGCTGCGGAGAGTTCCTTTTCCCGTTCCGATTCCTTAATTTGATACATTTTTGCCTTTAACATGCCCAAGGCTACGCGGCGATTCTGGTGCTGAGACCGTTCGCTTTGGCATTGCACAACAATCCCCGTGGGGGCATGGGTAATGCGAACGGCGGACGAGGTCTTGTTTACGTGCTGGCCGCCCGCGCCTGACGCCCGATACGTGTCCACGCGCAAATCTTCTTCATCAACCTCGATCTCCTCTTCCTCTTCTATTTCAGGCATGATATCGACAGCGGCGAACGACGTATGCCTCCTTGCGTTGGCGTCGAAGGGCGATATGCGCACGAGCCGGTGCACCCCGATTTCAGACTTTAGATATCCGTATGCGTAATCGCCTTTTACGTGTATCGTAATCCGCTTCATCCCAGCCTCTTCACCCGGCAAGAGATCAATAAGCGATTGCGTATAGCCGCTCCTCTCAATCCACCGGCTGTACATACGAAACAGCATAGATACCCAGTCGCACGCCTCTGTTCCGCCTGCCCCCGAGTGAATGCTTAGATATGCGTTGGAGTGGTCATGGGCATCACCAAGCAAGGTGAGCAACTCGAATTTTTCGAGCCTTCGCGCAAAAGAACCTATTTCACGAAGAACCTCGGCCTCTGTTTGTTCATCCTGCTCTTCTTCGGCAAGGGTCGATAGGCAATCTATGTCGTCGAGTGCCTTTTGCAACTCACCGACAGGCTGAATCGTCCCCTTAAGAAGTTTCATCTTTTTGATAACGTCCTGCGCCTTTTCCTTGTTTTCCCAAAATTGAGGGGAAGCTAACTGCTCTTCAAGGGCAATTAAATCCTTCTTTTTCCCGTCAAGGTCAAAGTGAGTCCTTGAGATGCCGCAGGCGTTCTCGGAGGGGATGAATGTTTTTTTCTAAATTACTAATCATAGGTTTTATATACGGTTAATCCGTATCGCTCAATGTACAGAAAATTCAAATGTATGTATAGCGGCAAGGCGCGCCTTGCCACTACGTTGTTATCGAAAAGTTAATATTATCAGGTGCTTCAAGGTTGCCATAAAGACACGGGTTTCCCGGTGCCATCGCGTCTTTGAATTGCG
>CAYHFB010000155.1:0-8160 GCA_964355695.1 uncultured candidatus Brocadiaceae bacterium | reverse complement strand
CGTTATTCATCACACGGTTAAATTAATCCGTAATTTTAACTTAGCGCTTATGGGGTGAAGCCCCTGGTAAGTCTGTCGGCATTTCAGTCCTGACTTTGAATTTCCTGAGCGCAGGCGCCCCGCCTGCATTTAAAAAAACAGCAGGCGGGACGCCTGCGGTACCTACGACAAATTAGGCCTTCGACGATTTATAGGTGTTCACACGTAAGAGGACACGGGCACCGTGTCCCTACTTTGAAATTCCTATTGCCCGTTCTTAGTGTACTCTATTTGGGATACCCGGCGGGGCGGCGCCATTTTCTCCACTTTCAGACGTTTTATGGCGACCGTAGAAATTTTCGTCATTGACTTGCATTATTTTTTACCACTATAATACATTTTTTGTTTTCCGGCGTTTTTACTACCGGCTGAACGGTTACGTTTGCTTCAACAAAATTGCAATGCGCTTGCCTGTGTGGCAAAAATCCGACAACCTAATTTTATAATGAGGTAATGGCAGAATGAGTACCAATAATATCCTTAACGGAACGGCGTCGAAGCTTGAACCGGATCGCCAAAATGTCGATCGTCGGCGTACCAATAATATCCTTTACGAAACGGCGTTGAAGCAGTTTGATGCGGTGGCTGATATTTTAGCTATTGAAGACGGGATACGGCAGCGGATGCGCTATCCGAAACGCACCCTCATTGTTTCTGTGCCGGTTCGGATGGATTCCGGTCAGATAAAGGTGTTTAAAGGATACCGGGTGCAGCATGACATTACCTTGGGACCATCGAAAGGCGGCATCCGTTACCATCCGAACGTAGACCTGGAAGAGGTTTCGGCTCTGGCGATGCTGATGACCTGGAAATGCGCACTCATGCACATGCCTTACGGCGGTGCAAAAGGCGGCGTGCAGTGCCATCCGGAAGAAATGTCTCAGGGCGAATTGGAGCGGATGACCCGTCGATATACAACAGAGATCGTCCAGATGATAGGCCCCGACAAGGATATCCCCGCCCCGGACCTTTATACGAATTCCCAAACGATGGCATGGATGATGGACACTTACAGTGTGCAACAGGGCAACACCGTCCTGGGCGTCGTTACCGGCAAACCGCTCTTGTTGGGCGGCTCCCTGGGGCGGGCTGAGGGTACGGGAAGGGGCGTTGCTTATATGGTTGTTGAGGCGGCGCGGGTCTTATTCAAAGAACTCAGGGGCATGCGCGTGGCCATTCAGGGTGTTGGAAACGTCGGTTCGACAGCGGCAAGGTTGCTTTATGAGCAGGGATGCAATATCGTAGCCCTTAGCGACGTCAGCGGCGGCGTGTACAATCCCAAGGGAATTCAGATTCCTTATCTCCTCCATTACGTTAAAGAAAATAGGCACGTTAAAGGACTGCCGGACGCGGATGCGATAACGAATGAGGAATTGTATGAGCTGGATTGCGACGTTATTATTCCGGCGGCAATTGAAGGCCAGATTACGGAGAAAAACGCCGACAAAGTCAAGGCCAGGATTATCGTAGAAGGCGCTAACGGCCCGACAACACCTGAGGCCGACAAAATATTGTCAGATAAAAAGGTATTTCTCGTGCCGGATATCCTGGCAAACGCCGGTGGCGTCACGGTTTCTTACTTCGAGTGGGTGCAGGACATTCAGTGTTACTTCTGGAGTGAAGAAGACGTGCAGAAGAAACTGAAGGACGTCATGGTTGGCACCTTTAACAGGGTGTTGGCGCTTTCGAACAAAAAAGGCGTCAACATGCGCACCGCAGCGCTCATGTTAGGCATAGAGCGCGTGGCGGAGGCGAAAAAATTACGCGGGTTGTATCCTTAGCCTGCGGTTGTCGGGTGTGTTTGTGTGAGATGGTTTGTAATGGTTATCATTGTTTTATCGTTTTGTAGTATGCATCTTCAGGGTACCTTGTATACATTGTGGTAAAAACGCATCAGAATAAACAGCAGGAAGACGTTGCCGTTAAAAAAAGCCTCGCACATTCAATCAAGGACGGAGTGGCGTTTGCGGCAACCACCGGGTTTGGGGATAATTACATCAACCCCTTTGCCGTTGCGCTGGGGGCCAGTAATTTCCAGATCGGCCTGCTGACCTCTGTTTCCCAGCTTGTCCCTTCAATAACACAACTGAAGGCGGCAGACGTCACCGAACGGGTTGGGAGCCGAAAGAAGATTGTCGTACGCTGCGTATTTCTCCAGGCCTCCATGCTCCTGCCGATTGCAACGGTCTTTTACCTGCCCCGGCCATATCAGGTAATTGCACTCATCTGCCTTTACGCCTTGTACGTGTCATTTGCTTCCTTTGCAGGGCCAGCATGGGGTTCTCTTATGGCGAACCTCGTGCCTGAAGGGAAGAGGGGGGAATTTTTTGGCAAGCGTGGAAGGCTTATCGGCCAGACTACCGTGCTCTGCTCATTTTTGGCAGGATACATTCTGAACCTGTTCGAAAAAGAATCGCTGATCGGGTTTACGGCGATATTTCTCCTTGCAATGGTTTCACGATACATTTCATGCTATTTTCTCGAAAAAATGCACGAGCCCCCTTTGGAGGTGAAACGGGAACATTACTTTTCCTTTGCCGAATTTGTGCGAAGATTGCCTGCCGGAAATTTTGGGAAATACGTTATTTTCCATTGTTCTTTCAGTTTCGCAGTATATTTATCATCGCCATTCGTTGCGGTCTTTATGCTGCGGGACCTTGGATATTCTTACATTACGTACACCATAGTGACTACCGCCGTCCCTGTTGCAAGCATCGTGGCTGTGAGATATTGGGGGCGCCGTGCCGATGCCGTGGGCAACTGGCAGATTATCAGGATATGCACCATTGGGATTTCTACGCTGCCCGCTCTGTGGCTCATTTCCAGGGATATCTATTTTTTGCTGGCAATTCAAACTTTTGGAGGCGTACTTTGGGCGGGGTTTAATCTCTGCACTTCAAATTTTATTTATGATTCCGTAATACCTGAAAAGCGAACCCGGTGTATTGCCTATTTCAACACCTTTAATGGCCTTGCCATCTGTATAGGCACTTTTCTCGGCGGCTTGCTGGTGAATTACATTCCACCGGTCTTCGGCTATCAATTGCTGACCCTTTTTGCCGTCTCCTCACTGGTGAGGGTTATAGTGTCAGCCGTTTTGCTGAGGCGGGTGCGGGAGGTAAGAAAAGTGGGAATGGCATGTAGTGGTAATTCATGAATTGCCAACGAATGTCGAATATCGAACAGGAAATTTCGAATTACGAGGTTTTGTTACCCACTTCAACATTCGATATTTCTTGTTCGATATTTGATTCGCCGGGCTTCGCTTCACACAACTCAACCTACGCAACAAGTTCCGTTAGGAACGAAACAAGGGTAGAATACCGGTGCGCTTAACTAAACAAATTGTTTTCACATTCCTTTACCCAGTTTTTTTCAATTTCCTCTACAAGCTGCTTTAAGCGTTCAGCGGATAGGTTGAGAACGTTCGATTTCCCCAGCTTTTCCAGCCTGGCATCTGCGCTGATCTGTGACAACACGTCATATTGGTTGCTTATCATGTCGGCCAGTTTAACGATACGCGCCAGCGCCAGCGAATCCGCGCTGGCGTCTTTTGCTTCCTCTTCGCCATGGTGATAGCGTATGACGTTCACGATCCTGGGAGGAAAGTTCCACTTTTCCGTTATCATCGCGCCCACCGTTGCATGATCAAAGCCTAAAAGCTTCCGCTCCGCCTCATAATACATCACACCATCCTTTGCAGCCTTTTGCTGAATCAGTGCAGGCGCATTGGGATAAACGCTTACAATAAAGGCCTTGCCTATGTCATGCACCAGTCCACCCATAAGAGCGTCTTCAACCATGTTGCGTTGTAACTCCTTCGCCAAAACTGCAGCGGCAACGGACACCTTTACCGCATGTTGCCACAAGGAGCTATCGTCCATGCCTGACGTCGTCAGCACGTGCTTTACCGCCTGAGCAATAACGAATGATTTCAAGCCACGCAATCCCAGGGTTACCACCGCTTCCGTTAATTGTTCCGCCTTTCTTACCCGCCCGTAAAACGATGAGTTGGCGACCTTGAACACCCTTGCAACAAGCCCTTGGTCCTTTTTGATGATCCCCACCACTTCGGCAACCGACACATCGGGATTGGAAATCATTTCCATAAGCTTCAAAACAATGGTTGGCAGGTAAGCAAGGTTTTCTGCCTTGTCAACAACGTCCGTAAGAAGAAAGTTTTCTGTTCTCATGTTAATGCCCAAAAAGTTAGTAGCTATTCAGCCGGCGAATTCCGGTGCGGAGTATTCACGTTGGACGTATTTACCCGTTTGGTTTCTGCAACCATAATCGCGCAAGAACACTGCGGGGACTCTTAAATGCCTTGCTCTGGACTCCAGCCACTTGCCGCTTGTTTACGGCGTTTATCACCCATCTGAAGTCCATAAGTATCGTTAAAATCATTTGGAAAGTCAATATCTACTCATATTACAGAGATTGGTTTCGAAATTGTTTCGTATTTCGAATTTGGTTGCGGCCAGAGGCGGCGACAGGTACTCCGTGTCTCCGTGGTATCTATTTGGTATTGAATGGGTTTCTTTATTAGCGTTCACTGGCGTTCATTGGCGGTTTGATCTTTAGTGCTTTCTGACGAGCCTTTTTTCTCTGCGCCCGCTGCGTTCTCTGCGGTGAATTTGTTTTTCCCGGTGATTGGAACTATAAAATGCTAAAATCGGTAGACTGAAGGTGCAAAAGTTATTTATTTACCGTCCATAATGTCTTAACTTATTACCCACAGATTCTGCGGGCGAGCCTGCTTGTTTACATAAGACCGTATCGCTTTGCCAGAGCAATTGTTCCAACGACACCAGCCCGCAAACCTGCACAAACTGCCGCGTAGCCGGTCACTTCTTGTTAATCATGTTCATCCACACTTCATAAATACGCCCTTCTTTTTCTGCCTCCCATTTTTCCGCATTTTCCAGGCATTCGAGGGTGTTTTTCAGGATGGCGCAATGGATCTTTTCTTCGTTTGCCAGGAAACGGTAGGTTTCGGCATCTTTTGTGTTACGGGCGTCTTTTGCGGCCTGTTCGTAGAATTTTACCCCGCTTTCCTCCATCTTCATGGCAAGGCGCACCGCCTCTATGTCGTTCGTATTGACGTCAACCTTGTTTTTCAACTCCTTGCCCATCTTTTGGAAGATCGAAACAACTCTTTCGCCCGGATGTGCCGGATGCTTTTCATCCGAAGAAGAGGCCTCGTTGTCGTTCGACAGCAATGAACTGAGCCTCTTCGCGTGCGATTTCTCGTCTTCCGCAAATGACTTGAACATGGCCTTTCCCATGGGATGCAGGGTTTTTGTTGCCAAATCGTTGTAAAACTTTATACCATCCGTCTCCATCCGGATAGCAGCCGTTCGTGTATCGGTTTTTGAATTGTCGCTCATGTTAATGCCTCAAAAGCCAAAGGTTTTCCAGGATAAAGGTACATGGTATTATGATCGGGCGGGTTCAGGTTTGTCATCTAAACCCACAATTCTCTCGTTTCCAAGCTCCAGCCTGGGAATGCGCGGCAGAAAACCACACACAGAATGCCTGCGACTGAACAACCATCAAACCTGAAGGTTTGAGCTACAAACGGCCGCCGCACATTCATCCGGGCGTTAATTAACCCTCCGCCCTTTTCGTATATTTCTGGATGCTCTCGACAATATCGGGCCAATTATTATCATACCGGATAGCCTTGTCGTCAATGTATGCCGCGGCAATGGGTTTATCGGGCGTCCAGATCGTTTCATAAGGCAGCTTGTAATACTTCATGAACCCTTCAATTAACTTCGGCTGGTTGCCCGGTAGAATGTTTTTCCAGTGCGACGACGTCCTGCAGGAATGGATGATAACCCGGTACCCCGCTTTTTTTAAGGTCTCCAGCGCCTCTCTTACTCCCGGCATGGGTTCTCCGATATCCGGAAACTTGTGTTCACAAATAGTACCGTCAAAATCAATGACGATGGGTGTTTTCGTTGTCATGTGTCGTTTCCCTGTGGTGGTTAAGAAGGTTGTTACCGGTCTGCGTATTACTGGTTTCACATTCACACCCGAATTGGATGACGGTGTGCCCGATCTTGAATTTTTCGCTTACCACGCCGTTGATCTCCTTCGAGAGTTTCGTGGTTTCACTGATAAGCATGTCCTTCGTGTCAATATGGGCGCTCATGGCGTACATACCCGAGGTTATCGTCCAAACGTGGATATCGTGCGCGTTATCAATGCCGGAAATTTGTTTGAGGCTTGTGATAAGTTCGTCAATATTAATCCCCTTCGGTGTGGCCTCCAGCAGGACGTCAATAGATTCCATAATCAGCTTATAAGACCACAGGAGGATCATCACGCAGATTACGACGCTTATGATGGGGTCGACAACAAACCACCCGGTAAAATAAATAAATATTGCCCCAAAGATAACTCCAACCGAGGACACGGTATCTCCCAGCATGTGTACAAACGCAGACTCCAGGTTCAGGCTGTGTCCAATCCCATGGTCGTGGTCATGGCCGTTGCCTTTGAGGATATAAGCGCAGCTTAGATTGGCGATCAGCCCCACGATGGCAATGACAAACATCGTGCCGCTGGAGATGGTTTCCGGGTGCATAAACCGCAGGTATGCCTCATAAAATATCCACGCGGCAATTACGACAAGGGTGATTCCATTAAACAGCGCCGCCAATATTTCCAGCCGAAAGAAGCCATAAGTCTTCTTGTCCGTCGGTGGTTTTGTGGCAAAGAATACCGCAAAAAGGCTTATCAGCAGCGCAAAGAGGTGGGTGAGCATGTGGCCGGCGTCGCTAATTAAGGCAAGGCTGTTGGAAAGAACCCCTCCGACGATTTCTACAATGAATATACCGCCCGTAATGGCGCCGGCGATGATCAGCCGCTTCCGTTCCAAATGCCGGTATTCCTGCCTGTGGTCGTGCGCATCCTTGCCGTGATAGTAATCTATGCTGTGGGTTTGTTTGATGATGTCTCTCCCGGAATTATTTATTCTTGAGGATACAGGCAACTCCTGTCAATACACCATTCACGTCGAGTACCCTCGTTACCCTGGCGTTCAGAACCGGCGTGTCTTGATTATTTGAAGGCAGTATCAGGAAATCGGTAGCCTTTTCCTGCGTATGTAGTATCGTATCGGCGGGTATTGAGAGGCTTCTCTGCGACAGATACGCCGAGAAATCCATATCCTCCACCAAAGGTTCGTAGGGACGGAGGAACTCCCCGGCCGCCTTGTTTATCCGTTTGACCTTCCACTGCCCGTCGGTAACGACCACGCCTTCCGCCAGATCGGGCAATATCGCATCCAGCATCGGCGCCTCATCATTTTTTTCCACCGAACGCCTTGTGCGAAGCAGCGCTTTTACCCGCGCAAGCAATTCCACCCTATTGAAGGGCTTGCTGATGAAGTCGTCGGCTCCTGCTTCGATGCCCTTAATCCGGTCATCCATTTCGTGCAGGGCCGTGACCATAATGACGGGGATATCCCTGAGCGCATCGTCCTCGCGCAGCTTCCGGCACGCCTCGTATCCCGTGAGGCGGGGCATCATAACGTCCATGATGATAAGGTCTGGCCTTTCCACCCGCGCCTTTTCCAGCGCTTCTGCGCCGTCGTAGGCCTCAACCACGTCATAATCCGAGGCGGTAAGAATTACCCGCAATAGTTTTACGTTTTGTTTAATATCGTCTGTAACCAGTATTTTTGCTTTCTTCAATGTCCCGCCCGCCTTTATTTTTTCTTTATCATAACAAACAATGTATCGTAAGTCAAAAAAGAAGGGGGGTTGTTTGTAACTTCCACGTAAGATAAATAGCTACGACGCCGAACACGACAATAAGGCGCCCGTTTCTTATCTTCTTTGCTGTCTCTATACGCAGCCCTTTAAAGGTGCAAGACGTAGCGCAGGCGTCTCGCCTGCTGTTTTTTTAAATGCAGACGGGACGCCTGCGCTACAAATGCGGTCACCATAGGCGACGTAATTTAACGTACAGGAATTTCAAACCGGTAGCGCACCCGTCTCGGTTGCGCGTATGTAGTGGCAAGGCGCGCCTCGCCACTACGCTGCTACAAGTTGCCTAAGGCCTAATTAAATGTATAGGAATTTCAATGTAGGGACACGGTGCCCGTGTCCT
>CAYHFB010000154.1:0-8161 GCA_964355695.1 uncultured candidatus Brocadiaceae bacterium | reverse complement strand
CACCCTTCACACCTCGTTCATACCCTTGAGCGAAAAGATGTGTATAAACCTGTGACCTGCACCCCAGAGGTGTTAAGTTAATTGGCAAGCAAACCGTGCCAGCTTGTGGCTTACAACGGTACGAATGTCAACGGCTATGAATGAATATAGCCCCGGAGGGGCGGTCTGTTTGTAGCAATGGAATTGAAACATCAGAAAAGCTCCGTAGGAGCGGCCTGATATATGCTTTCAAAAAACTTGCGTCTGCGTGTTTGGCAAAAACAACAGGCCGCTCCTACGGAGCTAAATTCATCGGCTTGTGTTTAATGCTACAAACAGGTCGCCCCTTCGGGGCTAAAGAAACGGATGTATTAATTTAAACCCACAATCAACGATTTTCACCCCCCCCTTACGAGCCTACGGCATGATAAATTCATGCTCAGGATGTCTGATGGTGAGTACCGGGCAAGGGGATTTACGGACGACCCTTTCGGCCACGCTACCCATGATTGCCTGGGACAGTCCGGTTCTGCCGTGCGTGCCAAGCACGACCAGATCGGCAGTGTATTCCTTAGCCGCCCGAATGATCTCCGTAAACGGCACCCCTTGAACAACGACGGCCTCTACCGATATTTTCTCTTTTACGTCCTGACGGATGCTCCGGAGGAGCCGTTCTTTAAGCTTGTCAATGGTGTCCTTTTCTACGACACTGACGTTGAACAGGTCTGGGTCGTTCAGGTCATAGATGCGAATGTCCAGTACGTGGATCAGATAGAGTTTTGCCTGGTATTTTAAGGCAAACTCTATTGCGTATTCGAGCGCCTTTTCCGAGTAAACTGAGTAATCAATGGGACAGAGAATGGTTTTTATGTTGATCATGCGCTCATCTCCTTAAAAGATTAAAACTACTATCGAATATCGGGCAAGGAATAACGAATGCCGATGGATTAGAGAATATTTGATCGGGAGAATCCCGGTAACTGCTACTGAAGGGTGCTGCGCGGCAGAAAACCACACACAGAATGCCTGCGACCGTGTCTGTAGCTCAGGGCTTCAGCCCTGATGGTGTTTGCATGGTACATTTCGACAAATCTTTACACAGATTGACAATGCCTGTATCTGTTTCAAGCGCAACATCCATCAAACCTAAAGGTTTGAGCTACAGATCAAGATTTATCACGCGTGTTTCTTGCCGTTGGCCTTGTGGAGTTCTTCGAGAAGCTTTTTTAATTCGTCCCCCTCAATAACCTCTTTTTCCATCAGCGTCTTCGCCATACCTATTAAGATTTCCTTTTTATCCGTTAACAGCGCCTTTACCCTTACAAACGAATCGTCCATAATTTTCTTTATTTCCAGGTCTATTTCGCGTGCCGTTTCCTCGCTGTATTCTTTGCTGGCAGCAAATCCACCGGTTAGGAAAAGCGGCCTGTTGCCTTGTTCGAAGGTCACCAGTCCCATCTTTTCGCTCATGCCATATTCCTTGACCATCATTTTGGCGATCTCGGTTGCCTTCACCAGGTCGTTCTGCGCGCCGGTGGACACCTCGTTGAAAACAATGTCTTCCGCGATACGCCCGCCCAGGAGAATGGCGATTCGGTCGAGCAGTTCCGCCCTGGTCATCAGGTATCGGTCTTCCGTAGGCCTTTGTAAGGTATACCCCAGGGCCGCGATACCGCGGGGGATCATGGAGATTTTGCGCACGGGGTCCGCGTGCGGTAAAGAGCAGGCAATGAGTGCGTGTCCCGACTCGTGATGGGCGACAATCTCCTTCTCCTTTTTATTCATCAATCGCCTCTTCTTTTCAAGTCCCGTCAGAATGCGGTCTATCGCCTCCTCAAATTCCGGCATACTTACGGCCGTTTTGTTCCTGCGCGCGGCAAGCAAGGCAGCCTCGTTGACAAGGTTGGCAAGGTCGGCACCGACAAATCCTGGCGTCATGGCCGCTACCGAGTGCATATCTATGCCCTCTTCCAGCTTTACGTCCTTGGCGTGAACCTTGAGAATGGCCTCCCGCCCGTGGAGATCAGGCCTGTCAACAACCACTTGCCGATCAAATCTGCCCGGGCGCAAGAGTGCGGAGTCCAGCATCTCAGGACGGTTGGTTGCGCCCATGATAATCACACCCTTGTTTGAGTCAAATCCATCCATTTCGACCAATAACTGATTGAGCGTTTGTTCCCGTTCGTCATGTCCGCCCATAGGGTTGGCGCCTCTGGATTTGCCGAGTGCGTCAAGCTCGTCAATGAAGATGATACACGGCGCCTTCAAGTCTGCCTGTGCAAACAAATCCCTCACGCGCGCAGCGCCCACGCCGACAAACATTTCCACAAATTCGGATCCGCTCATGTTGAAGAACGGCACCCCTGCCTCGCCGGCTACGGCCTTTGCCAGGAGTGTTTTTCCCGTCCCCGGAGCGCCGACCAGCAAAACACCCTTGGGTATCTTTCCGCCTAGTGCGCGGAATTTTTCAGGTGTCTTCAAAAACTCGATAATCTCCTGGAGTTCCCCCTTGGCCTCGTCGATCCCGGCCACGTCGTCAAAGGTTACGTTCAAGTCCTCCTGGGCGTAGAGCCGTCCCTTGCTTTTGCCGAAGGTCATAAGGCCGCCTGCAGGGCCAAATCGCTTGGACACAAACCGCCAAATCACAAAAAGGATTAACAGCGGCAATACCCAGGAGAAAAAAAACGTTTTGAACCAGGGGCTTTCATAGCTCCCCTCGTATTTCACGCCGACAAACTCCAGTTCTTTTACGAGATCGGGGTCTTCCACGCGGGCGGTAATAAAAATAGCCGGTTTTGTCGTTCCCTTTTCCATCTCGCGCAGCCTGCCGCGGATCATGGTGTTGGTAATATGGCATTCCAGGACGTCTCCATCCCGCACTAATTTTTTAAACTCACTGTACGAAATATCTCTTATGCCGGGATTCATCAAATACATCTGCAGGAAGATGAAGAAGGTAAAGACAGCGATGATATGCCAGGCCGAGAATTTTTTCGGCATTTTGAACTGCATCTTTTTGAAATTTTCGAACATGTATACTCCTCTGATTGGTTACGTAGGGTAATTAAACGGCTTTACATTCTCAAAATATCTCCGGCGTGTGCCGGATGCTTACAGCAACCGGCAATCAGCAACGGTGTGTATGCGCCCGTGTACCGGCTTCTATCAAAAACCTCTTAAAGAAAACCAAGCCGGGAGCGCTTTTTACCATCCTTCGATAATTTGGATTATACTATTCTACCAGAAATTGGTAACGGAAACTACTTTTACCAATAAAATCATCGGTTACAAAATCGGAATTCTTTGGAAGCAGGCGTTGGGAGGAGTCAATCAACCGTATCATTGATGGATGAGTCGCCTCAAATATTTCCCATGAGTATGCTTAGGGACTTTATCCCGGACTTTTTTTTGAATGGGGAAATAGTAATTTCCCTGTATTTTTCCCGGTTTCGCGCACGTTCTCCACGCCTTTGTGCATCAAGTGTTATCCGTATCTCATGGCGCACTACCCTCAAATCCCTGCATCGTCTCACCGTATCCCCAATTTATCTATCTTATACCTTAATCTCCGTTTCGTTATTTTTAGCAATTGTGCAGCTTTGACGTATACACCACCCGCTTTATGCAATGCATTTTCAATGATTTCTTTTTCTATGGAAGAAACCGTTTCGTCCAGAGACGAGGTTTCCAACAATTTCATAACATTAAGCGACTGGAGTGGGGTAATAGAGTTATTGGCCTTCCTGATTTCTTCGGGAAGATGTTCACAAAGCATGGTTTGTTGGTCACCGTGCAGGGTGAGGATTCTTTCTATCACGTTTTTCAACTCTCTGATATTTCCCGGCCAGTGGTATTTCCCCAGTGATTCCATGACCTCTGGGTGTATTTTTGTCATCTTGGAGTGGCATTCTTTTTGGCATTTCAAAATGAAGTAGTTTGCCAGATAGGGAAGGTCTTCCCGTCTGCTTCGTAAAGGGGGAAGGTGTATCGGCACTACGTGTATTCGGTAAAAGAGGTCGGTGCGAAACGTGCCTTTGGCAATGGCCATTTTCAGGTTTACATTTGTTGCGGCTATTATCCGAACGTCAACGCTTACGGTCTTCATGCCACCGACCCGCATAAATTCATATTCCTGCAATACCCGCAAAAGTTTGGCCTGATTGGGTAGCCCCATCTCGCTGATTTCATCTAAAAAGAGCGTACCGCCGTTCGCTTGCTCGAAACGGCCTATTTTTTTATCGGTTGCATTGGTAAACGATCCCTTTTCATGTCCAAACAATTCACTCTCAAGCAAGGTATCCGAGAGGTTTGGGCAACTTACCACAATAAAGGGTTGGGTATTCCTTTGGCTTTTCGCATGTATTGCCTTGGCAACCAGCTCCTTCCCCGTGCCGCTTTCGCCGGTAATCAGTATGGGCAGGTTTCCTCTTGCAGCCCTGACGATGGTGCTGAAGACGTCCTGCATGGCCGGACACTGGCCGATAATGTTATTAAACTCAATGTTCAATTCCAGATACGCTTCCGGGCGGACGCTTACCATTTCACGATGCAAATCCTTTGAACTAAACAATCTATCAACCGTTGGTTGGATATCCTCAACAACCAGCGGCTTGATAATGTAATCGTCCGCCCCGATCCTTATGGCTTCAAAGGCCTCGTTGATGTTTTTTATGCTGGTAATTATGATTGTTTTAACGTTGGTATAAGCATTTTTTATGTCTTCGAGGACGTCTAACCCCGTTGTACCCATGTCAAGCATTACCACGTCAATACATTCATGCTGAAGGATTTCCATCCCCAGTTCTCCGCTTATGGTTGTAAGGACACGGTAACTATTACCAAAGATTACCCGAAACGTTTCGTGCATTTCGGTTTCTTTATCAATAATCAGAACGGTTCGCATAGATATCCGATGGCTTGAAATGGTTTACTAGGGCTTTAAAACGTATCGGTTAACAACGTGTATCGGTCTTGCAACATTTTTGTAATAGCGCCTGGAATAGCCTTCCCTATCGGTTTGCCATCAATTTTTGACACCGGCATAACTTCCATGAGCGAATTGGTGATAAACATCTCTTCCGCAGCCAAAACCCTTTCCATCCCAAACGCCTCTTCCGAGACGCGGATTCCACTTTCCCTGCACAGCCGGAGGATGATTTTTCGGGTGATGCCGGGTAGTATATTGGTTTTCAGGGACGGGGTAATTACGGCATTTTTCTCAACGATGAAGACGTTGCTGACCGCACATTCAGCCACCTGGTTGTTCGTGTTCAGGATAATCGCGTCATGGTATCCGAGGTCGATAGCCTCTTTTTTGACAAGGTAGTTGGTCATGAAATTCAGCGTTTTGTGGCCGGAGACGGGGCAGGTATCGCTTCTCCGGAACGATGACGTCATGAGCAACAACCCCGTGGTTTGCCATGCGGGTGGATAAGCGGTGAGCGGTTTTGCATGTACCATAAAAGTGGGGTCATAAGGGTGATGGGGAATCAGGCCGTGCGCAGTCGATCCGCGAGATAATGTCATTCTTATGTAGGCGTCATTCAGGCCATTTTGTGTTATAAGTTGCTCGATAATGTGCCTGATCTGTTGTAAGGTATGATGGAAGGGGATATCAAAATATTTTGAGGAACTAGAGAGCCGGTCAACGTGGTCTTCGAGGCAAAATGGGTTTTTACGGTAGGTACGCAACGTTTCAAAAAGCCCGTCTCCGTAAAGAAAACCCCGGTCCATAGCGCTGATGAGTCCTTCCGTTTCCTTAATAATCTTGTCGTTTAAGAAAATTGTGTAGGACATGGCCGTAAGTGGTTCCAGAGGACAGCAATTATTAAACTAGCGGCGACTTTTTTAGACAGCCACCTAAATAGTTATGTTATACCACTGGGGCTGATGGAAATCAAGCGATACTGAGAAAAGCATCCACCAATAACACTGCAAAGCCTTTCTATTACGACTTCATCCCTCCGGGGCTGGATGTTATTGCAGTAGGTAGCGCAGGCGTCCCGCCTGCTGTTTTTTTACATGCGGGCGGGACGCTTGCGCTACAAATGCGGTAGCCGAAGGCCTAATTTATGTACAGGAATTTCAATGTAGGGACACGGTGCCCGTGTCCTTGTGTGCAAATACAAATCAGTTGCCGAAGGCCTAATTTAATCTAAATGTAACCTAAATCCTGCAAATAAGGCAAAGCCTTGTTTACAGGATTTAGGTATAAGTTTATTCGAGACGTCAAGCCATTATTTTATAGACAGCTAATTGAACCCTGTGCTAGTATCTAAGACCATAGTAATCTTACGTTATAACAGGGAATAACTTCCTAAAATAGGTATTGGCGGAAATAATTCCGTTTACTTAATAACTGGTTAGCTCCAAAATAAATATAAAACAGGATTAGGAAAATATGCTCTATTTATATGACAAACGTAATAAGTCCCTCTCTCCATGCAAAGAAACCGAATTTAAAAGTCACGGTCTGCTTGAACGTCAGGACTTGGCCAAATGGATTGAATCGAATCCGTCTATTCTCGGCGAAGAACTGATGATTATAACAACTGAGTACGATAGATTTGACAAGACAAATGAACGACTTGATCTCCTGAGTATTGACAAGGAAGGCAATCTTGTTGTCATTGAACTCAAACGTGATGACAGTGGCAAGTCGGTTGATCTTCAAGCGATAAAATATGCAGCCTATTGCTCAACGCTCAGCCTCGCTGATCTTGTCGAAATGTATGTCAGATATCAGAATCAAAAAGGCAACCCTCTTTCACAAGAAGAGGCACAAAAAACCATCCTCGATTTTATTGATAACGATGATTTTGAGGAGTTCAGTGACAGACCACGCATTATTCTTGTCGCTAAAGAATATCGTCCTGAAGTCACGGCATCGGTTTTATGGCTACGCAAATTTGCTTTAGATATCACCTGCGTAAAATGGGACCCCTACGTACTGTCAGACGGACAAGTGGCGGTTAATTCTACTGTCTTAATCCCACTCCCAGAAGCTAAAGATTTTATAATACAGGCTGAAAGGAAAGAAACAGTTGAACATTCAAAAACACTTACACAGACAGAATATGTCCAGTTTTATTCACAATGCGTTGAATTGTTAAAAATTAGACTGCCGCGCGAGTACGTGACTCCGACGCCAAAGTCGTATTATCAAATTTCAACAGGCGTCAGCGGCGTACATTTTGAATGGGGTTTCCATGGGCGGCCACGTTCGAGCTTTGGCGTCGAGATACATTTTGAGAAAGGGAATAAGGAATCAAATTTAGCTCTTTTTTCAACGTGCTCTCAGCTTAAAGCGCAATTAGAAAGTGCGCTTCACGAAACGTTGATTATGCAGCAAGATTGGGGTAAGACTTGGGCGCGGCTTTATATTGAGAAACAGCAAGGCAAAATTACTGATGAACTCAAAAACTGGGCCGTAGATAAAATGCAAATATTAATTCAGATACTTCAACCCGAACTTGATAAAGCAAAAAGAGCTAACAATTAAATCGAGGCGACAGGGAATAGCCTCTGTGGTTTTTTCTACGCTGGTTGCCCCTGCGCCTCATTTTCGGCGTTATGCATTTTTAATAAGAGTTTGCTATGACCACTCACTTTGAACCTCCAGAACTGAATAAGAACGCATTCACTTGCCCTCACTGTAGTGCATTCGCTGCAATGCGCTGGGGAAATTTGTATGCGAGTGGTGGCGTTTGGAAACCAATACAAACTGCCACTTGCCATCGCTACCAGAAGAATGCATGAAAGGCTACTTGGAGGCGCGCTCAATCATTGAAGTCTCACCAAGAGGGGCCGCCGCGCTTCTGCGGCTTTGCGTTCAAAAATTAGCTGTACATCTTGGTGGCTCCGGAAAAAATATCAATGAAGATATTGCGCTATTGGTCAAGAATGGCCTACCGGCTAGAGTGCAGCAGGCTCTTGATGTCGTCAGGGTTGTTGGAAATAACGCCGTTCACCCTGGAGAAATGAACATTGAGGATCAACCTCAAACGGCACAGGCTCTTTTTGGTTTAGTAAACTTAATTGTCGATAACCAAATTTCTCAGCCTCGCCATGTGTCGAGCTTATTCGATAGCCTACCCGATGGCGCGAAGAGCGCCGTTGAAAAAAGTGATGGCGATGCAGAACCCGTCAGTTGAGAGGGACTGCGCAAAAGCGCGCAGCCCCT
>CAYHFB010000153.1:0-8209 GCA_964355695.1 uncultured candidatus Brocadiaceae bacterium | reverse complement strand
GACATTTTACAACGTGTGTTTTTTCTATTGGGTTGTGGGCAAAGCCCACTTTAGAGATTTAACCATTAGTGCGGGGTTATTATGGTATTGTAAATGTCCACTATCGTGCTGGTGGTGAGATACTGCGCTGGCATTGAGTATTCGTATTCGTATGGTTGTTTTATGGTAACCATTCCCGATGAGGTATTCACATTTGTTACACGATACCAAATGTGGTTATTGGTGTTACAAATGAAGCTGTTAACGGCGATATTGTTAATATTCGACACATTGTAAAGGGTTGAATTGTTAGGCATGAAATAAGCGGTGCCGGTGCTTACCGCATAATCTTTGTAAAGGGCGATCTGCTGTCTGAAGAGATAGGTCTCGCCGATGGTGGTTGCCGTGCCGTCGGGCGGCGTACTCATATCTAAGGGCACCAGAGAGACTGTCCATCCATAGTGCGGATTGCCCGATACGGTAACCGTGCCGGTAGAGGGATAAAAATAGCACGTGGGGGTAGTTGTTCCAGAGATAAATTTTGCGATATCGTTGATACCACAGTCAGCGCCCCCCGTGTTCCCGGCGGGATATTTGTATGATGCATAGGAAATGGGGGTCTCCGCGGAGATAGCGCCCGTCGTGGTTTTTATTATTTGATCCGTTTGGCGTATGCCCACGGGGATCAATGCCATTACGCCAAAAAGCCCTATCGCTAAGACAAAGATTGCGACAAGTACTTCAATGAGGGTAAATCCTCGCTCTTTATTATGCGAAGCACGTGACATAATTGTCCGCTCCATAAAATTTTATCTGCAATTTAATGTATAATAAATTCAAAGCAACGGTAGGGCATACGTGTTAAGGGCTTGCGCAGAAATACCATGAACAGTATTCACCTTTTTTCGTGATCAAATTTGTAGTAACTCTTAAAAAGCGAATATCGAACCGCAGAACAAGGAATGTCGAATGTCGTAGGAAATACCTCTAAGTGGTAATCTCTGGTACGTGTTCAGACGGTTGCAAGGCTGAAGCCTTGCCCTGCGTATGTATACCAACATCATTTTTTCATCTGGGAGGTATTGCCGACGATGGTCCGGCTCGTCGTCGTGCCTGTTTTTGTGTCCTTCAAAGTAATAATGATGTCCTGAGGGCTGGTAATCCCCTGCGTAGTATGGGTAACGCCATTGGGTTCAAAGTAGACCGTTAATGTTCCAGAGGTAAAACTAACTTGCGCACTGCCTGCCACTTGATACTGCCAAAATCTTATATACTTTGGGATTTGATACAGCCTGTTCACGGTACGCGTTCCGTCCGTATATCCCACCGTGAGGGAACACGGCTGCAATTTCGAGGCGGTAAAGTAATCGGCATTCAAGAGTAAAGTACTCCGGCTCCGGCTTGTTACCGCAGCGTT
The DNA here is from genome assembly GCA_964355695.1 of uncultured candidatus Brocadiaceae bacterium. Classification (GTDB taxonomy): domain Bacteria; phylum Planctomycetota; class Brocadiia; order Brocadiales; family Brocadiaceae; genus JACVXV01. Next base: position 6,813 of record CAYHFB010000153.1, on the reverse strand, counting down.
TTTTGCTGAAAGGACGCAGCTTTGCAGGGTGCTAACGCCTTCGTCCAGGCCTCCATGCAGGAAGACGGGAAGTATCATGGCGGAAAGAAGACCGATGACGGACAAGGTTACGATTAATTCGATCAGGGTAAAGCCCTTGTTTTCCACCGGTACACTTTGTATCCCGTTCCCGGTAAAGGGGGAAAAACGCATCCATTTAGGCATAGTTTCTTTCAAGAATTATCTGGCATTTTTAGCCTGGCACGGTTAAAACCATGCCTAAGTTCACGCAGAGGAGTTTCAAGGCCGGGTCACGGCGCCCGTGTCCCCGCGTGTGGACACAAAACAGTTGCCGCGGGAGGCCTCATTTACCGATTTTGCTATTTGGCGCCTAAACCCTCCATCAGCTTAATCAGCGGCGTAAACATGGCGATTACGATAAAACCAACCGCGCCGCCGAGGAAAACGATCATCATTGGTTCTATAAGGCTAACCATGGCGTCTACGGCCCTGTCTACTTCATCGTCGTAATTATCCGCCACCTTCGTAAGCATCTTGTCCAGTTCACCCGTCTCTTCTCCCACCTCGATCATGTTGATGACCAATTCGTCGCAAACCTTAGCGGCGCGTAAGGGCTTTGTAATCGTTTCCCCGCCACGTATGCTGTCGTGGATGCTTTGGATGGCCTTAATCATGGCGGCATTTCCCGTGGCGTCCTTGACGTTGTTAAGCGCCTCCAGGATAGGCACGCCGCTTGAACTCAGGGTTGCCAATGTACGCGCAAATTTCGAAACGGCAGATTTGTTTATGATGGCGCCGAGGACGGGGATTTTAAATTTCATCCTGTCGATGACTAAGCGGATACTCTTAATCTTTCCCAGTAGCTTATAGAAGATAAAAATGCCGGTGGGTATGGTCGGAATGAACATCCAGTTAGTTTTCAATATCATGCTGAAGGAGATGAGCAGTCTTGTGGGGAGCGGTAACGCCAATTCCAGTTCCGCGAAGATTTTTGCAAAATTGGGGATGATAAAGATCATAAGTCCCATCACAATACCCGACGCAGCAAGCATGACAACACTCGGATAAATCATGGCGCTGATTATTTTCCTTATCAGTTTCTCGATCTTTTCCCGAAAATCCGCCAGACGCTGAAGAATAATGTCAAGGGCGCCACCCGCCTCACCCGCCTTTACCATGTTAACGTATAGTTTGTCGAAGACCCTGGGATGTTTTGCCAACGCCTCGGAGAAGGTGCTTCCACCTTCAACGTCTTCTATTACCGACAACAAGGTTTTTTTCAACAATCCCCTTTTTGCCTGCGCCGCAAGTATCTTTAGTCCGCGTATGATAGGGAGTCCGGCGTCCTGAAGCGTTGAGAGCTGGCGGGTAAAGGCGGTAATAACCTTTGATTTAACGCCACCGATGTTAATGTTCAACCCTTTGGATTTTTTCCTGGCAAGCGTCGCCCCGGAAGACGCCTTGCCCCCCTTTTGCTGGGATTTTACTTCTTTTACACTGGAGGGGAAATAGCCCAACCCGCGTATTTTCACCACGGCCTCGTCCGGTGTTGACGCCTCAACCTTGTCTTTCACCGTTTGTCCCTTGTTGTTGACCGCACTGTATTGGAAAATGGGCACCTTCAACACCTCTTTTTTGGCTAAAATATTCCCGCTGAATGATTGCACAGGCGGGAAGCCCGTGCAACCGGATGCCCTGTTTCATTTCTGCCGCATTCCTGGCGGCACAGGCATCCTGCCTGTGCATTTATGTGTTCACACGCAGGGACATACGGGCACCGTGTCCCTGCACCGGCCCACATCCACGCATTCCCGCGTGAGAATGCAACATCATGACACCCTGCGCCCCGTTGCTACAACCGGCCGGAACCTCTGCCGTTTTAAAAACATTACGCCAAAACTGTTTCTCTAACGATTTCGTGTATCGTCGTTAATCCATTATATATAGCCGAGAGGCCGCCGTCGCGCAAGGTGGTCATTCCTGCTTTCTTAGCGGCAGATCTTATGGTGTTTGTGCTTGCCCCTTCGATAACCATCCGCCGCAACTCCTCATTCATCACCATCATTTCAAATATCCCCATACGCCCCTTGTATCCGATATTGCGGCAGCGGTTGCAGCCCTTGCCGTGATAAAATTTTCTCCCCTGGATTTCATCATTAGTAAGTTCCAGTTCCATTAAAGACTCATGGGTGGGGACGTATTCTTCTTTGCAGAATTCACATATCTTTCTCACCAGGCGCTGGCTTATAACGACTTCTACCGTTGCGGATATCAGGTATGGCTTGACGCCCATATCGATGAGGCGTGTTACCGTAGTGGGCGAATCATTGGTGTGTAGTGTACTAAAAACCAGGTGTCCTGTCAATGCCGCCTGAATCGCTATCCTGGCCGTTTCCTCATCCCGTATTTCGCCCACAAGAATAACGTCAGGGTCCTGCCGCAGGATAGCCCTTAAACATTGTGCAAACGTTACTCCCAGCGATGAATTTATCTGCACCTGGATAAGGCCTTCAACGTCGTACTCTACCGGGTCTTCCGTGGTAATAATCTTTGTGTAAGCATCGTTCAGACGATTGAGCGCCGCATACAACGTGGTTGTTTTTCCGGAACCGGTGGGTCCGGTGACAAGGATTATTCCATTGGGCTTGTTCAGCATTTGCAGCATCAGCTTTAAATCCTCGGGACGGGCAAACAGTGTCTCCAGATTGAGCGATACGGCGGATTTGTTCAACAGACGCATAACGACGCTTTCGCCGAATTTTGTTGGAAGCGTGGAGACGCGGAGGTCTATCGGCGTACCGCCGACATTCAACTGTATGCGCCCGTCCTGCGGCATCCTTCGTTCTGAAATATCCATACCCGCCATAACTTTAATCCTTGAAACAATGGGTATACCCAGTTGCTTTGGGGGAGCGATTTTCTCGTAGAGTATGCCGTCCACGCGGTACCTGATTTTAAATCCCGACTCAAACGCCTCGAAGTGGATGTCGCTTGCCTTGTCCATGATGGCGTCCATAAACATAAGGCCAACCCATTTTTTAACGGGTGCGGTGTCGGCAATTTTCTTCAGCTCTTCAATATCTATGTAATCGCCTTTTGCCGTCGAGGCAACCCCTTCATCCGTGAACTCCAAAAGGAGCTGTTCCACGGATTCATGTTTCTTGGGATAGTATTTTTCTAAGGCGCGGCCAACGGCGTCTTTGTGGCAAAGCACCGGTTTCAGTGCATACTTGATCATTAACCGGAGGTCGTCCAGTACCCCGAAATCCAGGGCGTCAGCCATAGCGACGGTAACGGTAAGTGAATCCTCTTTCATGCTGATGGGAACGACACGATAGAGTTGGGCAATGGCCGGCGGGATAAGATCAATGACGATGCTTGGCACGTCCAGGTTATCAATATTGACAATTTCTAATCCCAGGTAATCGCCCAGTGCCTTACATATCTGTTCATCCGACACGTAGTGGAGACTGACCAGGATGTCGCCCATCAAGCCGCCTTTTTGCTTTTGCACAACAAGCGCTTCCTGGATTTGCTCATTCGTGACAAGCCCTCTGTCCATGAGCACTTGTCCAAAAAGCCTTCTCCTTGCCTCTGACTTAAAATCTGTTTTTGTTTTTTCAAATGTTGCCATACTTAAGATAATACCGTCGTTTTTCTCATGGTTAGATTGTATAGGAAATTCAAAGCATCGGTAGGGCGACCCATTAGGGTTGCAACCCATGGTGCGTGTTCAGGCAGTTGCAAGGCTAAAGCCTTGCCCTACGTATGAAACCCTGCAAATTCGTGTTTTCAATCGTCGGCGCCTGCAATCGTAAACACCTCTTCCAGGGTGATTTTACCCTCTTTTGCCTTTCGCAGACCGTCTTCCCTCAGTGTCGTCATACCGGACTCCCTGGCAACCCTTCTGATATCGTCGGTGGGAGCCATGCGATACGTCATGTCACGCAGCGTTTCATTCAGTTCCATAAGCTCGTAAATACCCAGTCTGCCCCGATAGCCGATGTTGTTACACTCCTTGCATCCCTTGCCTGCATAAAAGGGCACTCCTTTTAACGTCTCCGGGTTGAACCCCATGGTGAGCAACTGGTCGGCGGTATATTCAACCGGCTCTTTACACTGTTTACAAATGCGCCGGGCCAATCGCTGGGCCAAAATACCCTGTAGCGAGGTGGCAACAAGAAAGGGTTTTACCCCCATGTTGATGAGCCGGGTAATGGTGGAAGGCGCGTCATTGGTGTGAAGGGTGCTGAGAACGAAATGGCCGGTCAATGCGGCGGCTATTGCGATATCAGCCGTTTCGGCGTCGCGTATTTCTCCCACCATGATGACATTCGGATCCTGACGGAGCATGGTCTTCAATATAATGGGAAAGGTCAGCCCTATTTTTTCATTTGCCTCGCTCTGATTGATACCGGCAATGGTATATTCCACGGGGTCTTCGGCGGTAATGATTTTGGTGCCGGCTTTATTGAGCTCGTTCAGGGTGGCATAGAGGGTGGTTGTTTTACCGCTTCCCGTCGGCCCGGTAATCAGCAGTATGCCGTTTGGCCTTCTAATAACGGCTTGCAGCCGCTTAAAGTCACTTTCGCAAAAATTAAGATTGTTGAGGTTCAGCAACGCCGCCGATTTTTCGAGGAGGCGCATCACAATGCTTTCCCCATAGATAGAGGGCAGGCAGGATACGCGGATGTCCATGTCGGCGCCCTTGTACTTAAGGCCGATGTGGCCGTCCTGCGGCCTCCTTTTTTCCGAAATGTCTATTGAGGCAAGTATCTTAATCCTGGAGGCGATGGAATCCTGCAATCGTTTTGGCAGCGTGTCCGCTTCCTGGCATACCCCGTCAATACGATACCGTACCCGCACCTTGTTGTAAAAAGGCTCTATGTGAATATCGCTGGCGCGCGAGGCAACCGCCCTGTTGATAATCAAAGAAACCAATTGAATGATGGGGCCATCATCCTCTATGGCGGCCGCTTCTTCGTTAAACTTTCTTACCTGTTCAATTTCAACCTCTTCGATGGAAGCCGTCTGGTCAGACATTTCCTTCAAGAGGGTATTTACACTCTCTACCGACTCATGCTCGTAATACTTGCGGATGGCATTTTTGATATTCTCCGGCGTAACAATCACACATTTGATGTCGGCATTCAGCACAAACCGCAAATTGTCTATAAACCCGAGGTCGGGATGGGAGCATACGGCGATGGTGACAATGCCATTTTTTTTAGAAACCGGTATGATTTGGTTTTTTTTTATGGAGTGGACTTGCAATAAACCGATAATTTCCGGCGGAATGTTGATTTTTACCAGATCAATGGTAACGGAGTCACCGAAATTCACCTGATGTTGAAAAAGGTCCTGATACGTTGCATAGCCAAGTTTGACAGCAGCATCTTCGAACTCGCCCTTCTCTAGCTTGGCGAGCGCCGCAGCCTTCTCAAACTGTTCCTGGTTAATAACACCGTTTTTGAGTAGAAACTCAGAAAATGAAGGGAGGGTATCCGCCATAATAAATTAACTTGAATTGTCCTCGTAATAAATATAAAATTTCTTTCCTCAGTCACCTACAATTCATACTATAGTCTAAATTCGTCTTTCTTTCAATAGTGATGCTCCATTAAAGACTTTAATCTGCGGTTTATCTTTAAAATCTGTGTCGTTTGTGAAATCAACGGCTTCAAACTTTTTTATCAGCCTGAGTCCTCGTCTTGCTGATCGGATACTTTGCCATGGAACGGTTACGGTACATTTTAAATCACATAGAAGACGTTTCTGCAAGCGCATTGAACCATGCCCGGACAGCCTTTGGCTCTTTTGCCATTCCATCCGGCAGTCTTGGAAGGCTGGAAGAGATGGCGATTGTATATGCTGCGGCAAGAGGCGGTGTACATCATAAAATAAAACACAAAACGGTATTTACCATGGCCGGTGACCACGGCGTTGCAGAAGAAGGCGTAAGCGCCTTCCCGCAACAAGTCACGATGCAGATGGTAAAAAACTTCCTTGAAGGCGGCGCCGCCGTTAACGTGCTGGCGCGCCATATCGGCGCAAAGGTAATCGTCGTGGATTGCGGGGTTGCAGCAGACGTAAAAACGCTTATGCCCTCAAACCAATACGGAAACCAGGCATTAAAGATTAAAAAGGTCGGATTGGGCACGAAAAATATGGCCGTAGGGCCTGCCATGTCAAGGAGCGAAGCCATTCAATCCATTGAGGCGGGCATTGAAGCCCTTGAGGAAGAGATGCAGGAAGGGCTGGATATTGTCGGCACCGGCGATATGGGCATAGCCAACACAACCCCAAGTAGTGCAATCCTCGCCGTCCTGGGTGATGTAGATGTGGAAACGGCTACCGGTAGAGGAACAGGGCTGAATGAGGAGTCGTTACAGAAGAAGATTCTGGTTATAAAGAAGGCCATCGAGGTAAACAAGCCCAATCCTCACGACCCGATCGACGTATTGGCGAAGGTGGGCGGATATGAGATTGGTGGAATTGCGGGATTATGTCTGGCGGCGGCCCGCCATCGTATACCGGTGGTGCTGGACGGCTTCATTTCCACCGCTGGTGCCATGATTGCAAATGCCCTGGAACCCAAGGTAAACCGGTATCTCATCGCATCGCATGTTTCAGCCGAAAAGGGCCATAAACTCATGCTAAAGCACCTGGGTAAATCCCCCTTGCTGGATTTACACATGCGGCTTGGCGAAGGAACCGGCGCCCTATTGGGCATAAGCCTGGTAGAGGCCGCGGTGAAGCTGCTCCAGGAGATGGCAACCTTCCACGATGCGGGGGTCTCAAAGCCATGTCCGG
>CAYHFB010000152.1:0-8291 GCA_964355695.1 uncultured candidatus Brocadiaceae bacterium | reverse complement strand
AAATACGGATGCGTCTATTTTTCAGAGCAACGTTTCCCCTTTAAAAGAATTTCAGAATTTACCAACTTAAGCGAGAAAATGGCCCCGAAGGACAAAACCTCTTTGTGCGTCGAGATTACGTGCTTTAAGGACGATGAAATCTTTCAGAAAGACGATAAATCTATCTTTGACCTTGCGCTGACGTCGTTGGAACAAGAAGGGTTTTTACAAAGAAGTGACGTGGAGCAGTATAAGGTATTGAGAATCCCCAATGCTTATCCGGTGTATGACCTGCCTTATTATGAGAACCTTGAGACCATATTCGGCTATTTGTCTACCATGAAAAGAATTATTTCTATTGGAAGGCAAGGGCTGTTTTCTTATAATACGATGAGCAATTCAATAAGGAGCGGTCTTTCCGCGGGTAAAGAACTTTCAGTTTCAACTCCCTCAGAGTGGAGTAACGTTATTCAGGCAAGGTATCAAAAACGCCTCGAAAAGTACCAGCATGCGCTTCACGACGCCGATTTACGCCTCGGAGACGTCCACTAAGCAGTGGTATGCGTGCTAGGTTGACGAATCGGTAATTACTTCGAACAGCTTGTTAAATAAGGAATTTTGTTCTGACAAACGGGAATGCTTGCCATACTTCCAGAATATTGTTTATTCGGTAATACCAAAGACACCCCATCGGGGTTGTAACAACCGTAGCCCACTGCGTGAGCGGTGGGTAAAGAGAAATACCTATTGTTTCAGCCCCGTAGGGGCGGCACAACATGGAGTGCATTGACGATGTAAATGAATGTTGTAACACGGTTACTGCACTCAAAAAAGACGTCAAATAATCCAACGCGAAAAATTGGGAATGCACCCGGCAGACGGTCAATGGCAAAGGTTAAGAATGGAAAGGGGATATCGAACCAATTATGAGCAGTAAGACAAAACACAATAAGGTCGTTATTTTAGGACTTGATGGGGCAACCTTTAGCATTGCCATGCCATGGATAAAAGAAGGCAAGCTGCCTGTCCTGGCGAAGTTGATGAAAGAAGGCTCGTGGGGTAACTTGAAATCCACCGTCCCTTATAACAGCGCCGTTGCGTGGTCTACCTTTATAACCGGTAAAAATCCAGGCAAACACGGCATCTTCGACTTCCGGTATCGTTCCGCGGGAAGTTACGACATGGGGTTTGTAAACAGCTTCAGGAGAAAAGGGAAGAGCTTGTGGCGGTTGATTAATGACGTGGGCAAAGAGGTCATTGTATTCAATGTGCCGGTAACGTACCCGCCGGAAGAGGTAAAGGGGTGTTTGATTTCCGGTCTGACAGCCCCGGAGGTTAACGAAAAGATATTTTATCCTCCGTCCCTCTTCAAAGAAGTTATATCAAACGTGGGCATGTTTACCATCAAGCCCTTCGCCAGGGACAATATAAGATTAAACAGATTTGACAAGATATTTAAAGAGATGGAATCCGTTGTCGATAAGCACTTCAAGGTTGCGAGTTACCTTTTCGATAATAAAAACTGGGATTTCTTTTGCATGGTCTTCGGCACTACAGACCACGTACAGCATTTCTTCTGGCAACACATGGACAAAACCCATCCCTTTTATAACCCATCGCAAGGCGCTATTTATGGAGACTGTATCTTCAAAATATACAAAAAAATAGATGCGATGGTAGGGGCGTTGATCGAAAAGCTGGATGACCAGAGTACGGTCTTTATCATTTCAGACCATGGTGCCGGGGCAAACGGCAACAAAGTGTTTTACCTGAATAACTGGCTTGCTCAGGAAGGTTTTTTGGCTTACAAAGGCAATCCCGGAAACAAAAAGAAGAGGGCCGGTTTGCTGAAGAATGTCATATTTTTGGCAAAAAAATATATCCCCAGAAAATACAAAAACAAATTGCGCGGCATTCCGTGGCTTCGGTCGAAGGTTGAAACTATTTATTGGAACCCCAATATCGACTGGACCCGCACAAAGGCATTTTCTTACGACGAATTTGGGTTGATTTGGATTAACCTTGAAGGGCGCGAAGAGGGTGGGATTGTAAAGAGCGGGAAAGAATACGAAGACGTCCGAAGCAAGATAATAGAAAAGGCGCTCAACTTTCAAGACCCGGAGACGGGCGAAAAAATCTTCTCGGAGGCGATCAGAAAAGAAGAAATCTATTCCGGGGAAGAACTGCTCCTTGCGCCGGACATTATACTCGTCCAGAAAGAGATTCAATATGCCTATCCCTACAGGATTAGCAGCCTGTCGAAGGCCAAACTGCCTGTTGAAGCGGTTACCATAGAAGCGACCAGGAATAATCCTATACAGACAGCGTCCCACCGAATGGACGGTATTTTGATTATGAGAGGCCCGTCGGTGCAGAGCGGCAAACATATCACAAACGCAGGCATAATAGACATTGCCCCCACCGTGCTTTACCTTATGGGCGTGCCTGTTCCTGCAGATATGGATGGAAGTGTTATTCAGGATGCAATCGTTCCATCGTATTTAAACAGCCATCCAATAAGCCATTCAAGCGTGGATAAGTCGGAAAATGCTGCAAACCGGCAAGCGGTGTACAGCAAAGAAGAAGAAAAACAAATTGAAGAGACGTTACGTGCTCTGGGTTATATAGAATAGGGGTTAACTATGAAAATTGCAGAATTTGTACGGGTAAGGGTTGCCGTCGGTATTGTTTTTGTTTTCTTATTAGCAACAATCTTTTCTTTCTTTACTACCGCCTCAGCTTCTTCACCGGCTGGACACAATTTCGGTATGGTTTGTAATCCTTACAATGAGGATTGGGCATCCCCCGATAAAACCGTTGCGCTCTTTAAGGACATGGGAATAAAGCTCGCTATTTGCAAAATGTCATGGAGAGACATTGAAAAAGAAAAGGGTAAATGTCCAGATGATGCTTGGAAGGTATCCGACGGAGTGGTCGATAAGTTCACAAGTAACGGCATAGACGTCATGTTCATCATAGCTGACACCCCAATGTGGGCAATTGACCCTGCGGTAAATTCGAAAAACTGGGAAGGAAAAAAGTTTGGGCCGCCACCAAAGGAACCGAAAGATTTAGCATCTTTTGTTTCTACTGCGGTTAAAAGATACAAAAACAAGGTAAAGACATGGGCGCTCTTTAATGCCCCGCAAAACAAAAACCACTGGACTACGCCTGCGCACCTTGCAGCTTTATATAAAGCAAGTTATGAAGCCGTAAAAAAAGAGCAACCGGAAGGCATTCTAGTAATGTCCGGCTTGGAGGGTGACAGCCAGAAAATCAGAGGAAAATATTTAGAGGGATTTCTTGAAGCCGGTGGTGGAAAATATGTGGATATGTATGACTTCCACCTGCTTTTTAACCAATCTCCCATCTCGGTAGTTGAATCATGGACGGTAGATTTTAAAGATATCCTTAAAAAATATGGTGAACATAATAAACCCATACAATACGGCGCCATCGGATGGGTGAGTTCATTTGACCCTCCCAATAAATGGAAAAAAAAGAAAGCAGGTATGGGGTGGAAGTCGATGGATTGCATACCTCTGACACCGGAAATGCAGGCATGTAGACTGGTAAACACTGTGGTCACCGGAAAGTCGCTCGGTATTGAAAGGATTTTTTGGACAAGGACCAGAGACCATGCCCCATCATCCGGGCCTGAATACCAGAAATACGTGGATAAGGTAAAAGCCAAAAAGCCGAATTATGAGGTTAAGGTAGAAGCGACCATATCAATGGGTATCGTAGATTTTGACTATAAACCAAAACCCGCATATCAGGCACTGAAGGTGTTGGTTGAGAAATTAGAAGGGGCGAGTTTCGTAAAGAGCTTGGACATGGGGGCTGGCGGGAAGGGTTATCTCTTTAAGAAAGGCAACAAGTTCACGGGTGTTGTCTGGTTGTGGGAAGGCAGTAAAAATATCGAGTTATCCGTGAAGACAAAATCCATACAGGTAGTGGACATGTATGGGAAACCCGTTAAAACAATCCCTGTCACAAAGAGAAAATGCTCCTTAACGGTTACCAATGTCCCCGTTTATTTGGAAGGTGTCGTGGAGGATGTTGAAATAACCTCCTTGCTCAAGTAATTAGTGAAATATGGATATGGCGCTCTTTAGAGACAAATTACAACCCCGATCTGTTTTAGGAATATGGTTGCCCATTATTCTGATAGAAATATGCCTTGCGGCAGTTGGCGTACTATTTCCTCTAAAGCCGATGATAATAATATTTATCGCCGTTCCGCTGGTTTATTATCTATTTTCAAATCCATTTCATGCGTATCTGTTTGCCCTGTTAATGCTGCCTTTTTGGGAATTAACGTTATATGGGGTAGGGGAAGTTAAGGGGCAAATCGATATCAGATACACGCAGATTGCAACGGCAATAGCGCTTCTGAGCTGGCTCTATAATGGATTGATTTCAAAGAAGCTTAGTTTCGAAAAGTATTTCCTGTTAACACCTATTGCTATTTTGGTTTTCTGGATGCTGCTTTCCTTCATCTGGGCAGTAAATGTTTATTTAGGGATCAAGGAGTTCTTGCAGGTCGTTTACGGAGTATCCGTGTTTCTTTTAACGATAAATAACGTTAAGGATGAAAAAACGTTAAACACGGTATTAAAAACATGGATTGTGGTCGGCCTTTTATGCGCACTGTCGGGTATGTATGAGTTGATTGCCATAACGATCCCGGCCGTAAAGAAACTTTCAACCGGAACCATCACGTTTTGGGGGCCGTCAGTAAGGGTTTCCGCCATGAAGGAGACCCCTCACCGGGTTGGATTTATTTTAAACGTATGTTTGCTGATAATTGTGCCGCAGTTTGTCATTTCTCAATCGAAAAAATTCAAGGCATATCTTGTTTTTTGTATTTCTACCGCAGTGGTAATCATAATAAGTACCATGTCTCGTTCTACGTGGATTGCTTGTTTTTATGGCGTTACTTGTTGTTCTTTTTATTCTAAACGGTTGGCAAAGACATTAATTATAAGCTGTGTAGCGGTGATTCTGTTGTACTTTCTGTTGGCGCCAGAGTCCCTTCAGCACGCAATTACTGAAAGATTTAAGGGTGTGTTGGACCCCTTGGAAACGTCAAGTATTGAAGGAAGGTCCAGCGTCTGGACCGCCGGGATAGAGATGTTTAGGCAACGCCCATTAATCGGCGTCGGGATTGGCTCGTTTTCAGTGCTTGCTGCAAAATTTGGCTCAGAGATTCTTGATGCGCCACATGATGTTTATGTCTTCTTTTTGGCAGAGTTTGGACTTATTGGTGTGACAATATTTCTTGCCTTGATTGCCACTAACTTTCTCCTGTTAATAAGAGGTCTCAGATATATAACAAACGATGCAAATAAATTTGTTCTTTTTGGGCTTTTTATTGGGTTAAGCATCTATTTTCTTCAAGGCCTTGTCGTGAGTTACAAATTTATAGAGATGGAAATATGGGCGCTTCTTGGCCTTGCTACGGTGGCCTTGAAGGTATTTACGACAGCAAAGGACAGGCAAGCAGACAGTGACGCAGAGCATGGCGTCTCTGCTGAATAACACCATGAGGATCGGAATTGACGCCAGGGCCATTTATAAAAATCTCGACGGCATAGGTCGCTACAGCCTCAATCTTATCAGGGCTATTGCAAAGATTGACCGGCAGAATGAGTACATCATCTTCAGAAACAACCATTTTGATGAAACGATCGTTAACTCCCCCAATTTCAGAGAAGTGCGCGTTGGCTTCCCTGCGCTTTCATTAAGAACCGGCTTTTACCTGGGACATCTGGTAAAAAAGGAAAAGGTGGATGTCTTTCATTCCCTCTTTTTTGTAGCGCCGTTATTTGGAATAGACAATGTAGTCGTAACGGTTCACGACCTGATGGCGCTCCGCTTCCCAGGATTCTTTTCGGGACGCAATTTCCTGGTAAGTAAATATGCCTGTCTTTTCCATAAATACATGGTTCCCAAAACCATTGCACACGCGAGGAAACTGATTGCCGTCTCAAAGAGCACAAAGAGCGATTTGGAACAATGTTTCAGCCTAAATCCCAACAAGGTCTCGGTTATCTACGAAGCCGCCGACCCCTGCTTCCGTAAAATCGAAAACGTTGAAATACTTGAAACATACAGAAAAAAAGGCCAGTTGCCGGAAAAGTTTATTCTTTACGTAGGTAACACAAAACCCTATAAAAATATCCCGACGTTGTTAAGAGCATTCAAACAATTTAAAACCAGGTGGAAAAACGATTACTTTCTGGTTATTGCCGGAAAGAAGGACCGGTTTCATGAACCAACGTTACTTATGGCAACAGAATTAGGGTTACTGTCAAGTATTAGATTCCTTGACAATTTTACGGAAGAAGAACTGCCGCTGCTTTATAATCTTGCAAAACTCTTTGTCTTTCCATCGTACTACGAAGGCTTTGGTCTTCCACCCCTCGAAGCAATTTCTTGCGGAACACCGGTAATAACCTCCAATAGGGCGTCACTGCCGGAGGTCGTTGGCGACAGCTCCATACTGGTTAATCCAGACGACGCCAATAGCCTTGCAGAGGCCATGAATGACGTTTTATCCAACGACGCCCTGCAAAAACAGATGTCTCAAAAGGGCATTGCACAAGGCAAGCGGTTTTCTTGGGAAAAAGCGGCTGTGGAGACGCTGGATGTTTATAAAACATTTTCAAAAAACCTGCTTTGTTTGGTTATATATGTCATGCCTACGGCATTTGTGTTTGTGTGCGCTTAATATTCTACCGATATTTTGTCCCTACGGGACATAAAAAAACAATTCGGCTGTCTGTCTATGCCCCGTAGGGGCAACTGCTAATAGGCAGGCAATTCATTGCCTGTTTCCAAGTAAGCGATCCATAAAGTCCCGTAGGGACGAAAGGGCTTTTTTTGTGTGCAATCAGGGGTTTCAATCTAACGGTTCCACCCGTAACGAAACGGCAGTAGGAAACCTCTGCAGCCACCCTGTTCATCCGTGTCTGTTCGTGTAAATTTGTGTAATTCGTGTCTATTTGTTGTCGCATTTACCCGTATGCCCTGTGTCTCCCTCCTTGCGAAGAGGGGAAAGAGAAGGGGGGCTTTGGTTGCGGCTATACCACGCAGGGCTTTTTAATTTTATGATCGGAAAAACATACATGATTACAAAGATGTTAATTGTAACGCTGGTTGCCTGTGTCGGCCTTATGGGGAACTCTTTTGGAGAAACCCAAACATCCGTTTCTCAAATTGAAAATACCCCGCTCAATGTTATATTGGTTGTTACGGACGATCAGAGGTATGACACCTTATGGGCCATGGAAAACGTAAGAAAAGAACTCTCGTCCCGCGGCGTGGAATTTACGGAAGGATTCGTAACTACCCCTATTTGCTGTCCGTCAAGGGCAAGCATTCTTACCGGACAATACGGCCATCATACGGGTGTGATTAGAAATGCGCCACCTTATGGCGGCACGCAAGGTTTTAAAGAGAGCAAAAAAGACGGTAATACCCTTGCGTTCTGGCTGCAAAATAAAGGATACAAAACCGCCTTATTCGGAAAATACCTGAATGGATACCACTTTGTTTCGCCTTACGTTCCCCGTGGCTGGAATAAGTGGGTTGCCACGACGCACGACAACGTCCTTAAGGCCGATAACGGCAGGGGGTTCACCAAATTTTCCGTTAGTATTGACGGAGGTGAGATGGTAAATAAAACAACGGATTACTCAACGGACTTTCTCTTTGATGAGTCGTTGAAATTTATTGCCGATAACAATAACCGTCCGTTTTTCATCTATCTGACACCTTATGCGCCTCACGGCCCTGCCTTGCCTGCGAAGCAGGACGAAGGGGCGTTTAGCGACTTTCGCCACAGGCCGAAATCCTACAACGAGGAAGACGTCAGCGATAAAAACAATCCGTCGTTGCAAGGAAAAGCGTCATTGACCGTGAAGCAACAGGAAAAACTGGATGAATTTGCCCGTAATCAATTGAGGTGTTTGCAGTCCATTGATAGGGGGATGAAAAGGCTTACAGATACGCTGATTAGTAAAGATTTACTGAAAAACACCATCATTGTCTATACCTCAGACAACGGCTATTTATGGGGTGAGCATCGGTTAGACAAAAAACAGTACCCCTATGAGGAGGCTATCCGCGTGCCTTTCGTTCTCTATGCGCCGGGGATTTCCGGCGGGAGGGTTGACGGGGAAAACCTCATACTTACTATTGATATTGCTCCGACAATCCTTGAGCTTGCCGGTATCGAAAAGCCGAAAGACGTTAAGTTCGATGGGACGAGCATTGTCCCTGTCTTAAAAAATCCTGATGCTCGA
>CAYHFB010000151.1:0-8370 GCA_964355695.1 uncultured candidatus Brocadiaceae bacterium | reverse complement strand
GGGTAATAGTCACAGGTTTATACACATCTTTTCGTTCATCCGCTTTTTGTTCCGTCGGAACATTTGGTAATAGGCAGGCAATTCATTGCCTGTGTAACAATAACACCTTTAGATTAGTCCCATCGGGACGACAGATCATGTTCCACAATCAATGTTTTCTGATGGTATTTACCTTGTTTTCAGTCGTCCCTACGGGACTTTATGGTTCGACGCATTGGAAACAGGCAATGAATTGCCTGCCTATTATCAGTTGCCCCTACGGGGCATAGACAGACAGCCGGAATGGTTTTAATTCTTTGTCCGTCGCTGCACCTCTTCAATCCTTCTGAGATGTTATTTTTGTTGGCGTTATGATTGCTATTATCCCACTGCTTTATAGGTTTTTTGAGACTTGTGTATAAACCTGAGCCTTCAGGCTGGGGTTCGTGATGACCACGTATCACTTAGCACATGCTGAGGTTACCGTATATTTAAGACAAATTATCCGCCTCTTCGACGCATATACTTTAGGTCTATATCGAAGCAATTCAATCTTAAAAGTCAACTGGTTAGCAGAATTCTTTTGAAAATCCACCTTTGAGAGTTGAATCATAATGCGTAGTATGATAAACTACATAACTTGAACGACCCTGTTGATAAAGCCCTTGGAAAACAAAGCGGTATACAACATGCAACACACGGAAGTCAATGGCGTACCATATACAGCATACCATGTTGTAAAAAAGGCTGTTAATCAACAGGGTACTGAATGTATAATAACTCTCTTTTTTTATGTGAGTTAGCGGTCTGGTGTAATTGTAACGTTTGTTGCGGCAAAGCGATGCGATTTTTTACGATACGCTTACCGAAAATAATCACACCGGGGTCACTACACCTGTTTATCATTAGAATTGTCCCGCTGGGGACAGGGAAATCCCACGTTACCAGACCGGTAACACACGCGGCAATATCCCATTACAATAAAAACATCGTATCTTTTTGTTACATAAATATATTCTATGAGTAAAAGGTGGGTCTTATCTCCTCCCAATAAAGGGCTGCAGTCAGAAATCTCCAGTAAATTAAAAGTATCCTCCTTGCTTGCACAGATTCTTATCAACCGGGGAATAACCGATGTAACTTCCGCAAAAAACTTTCTCAACCCCCAAATGAATTTGCTGGGGGACCCGTCATCCCTTCCAGATATAGATAAGGCTTCTTTCCGCATTAATGAAGCGATTAAAAACGGAGAAAACATTGTCGTTTATGGCGATTATGACGTCGATGGCCTGACGGCTACGGCGCTCATGTACCGATGCCTGAAGCTGGTAGGCGCAAAGGTGACTTACTACATTCCGGAACGGTTAGAGGAAGGGTACGGTCTCAATGCCGTCGCCATAAAAAGGCTGAAAGAAGGCGGCGCGAAGGTCATCCTTACGGTAGACTGCGGCATCAACGCCTGCCATGAGGCTGAGGTTGCGCGTGATTGCGGTATCGACCTGATTATTACCGACCACCACCAACCCGGCAAGGAAACGCCCCGCGCCTTTGCGGTAGTCAATCCAAAATTAAAAATTGCAAAAAACGGCTTTAAAGACTTCTCTGGCGTTGGCATTGCGTTCAAGCTTGCGTGGGCCATCGGGCAGCACTTTTCTCCGCAAAAAAAGGTATCTGCGGAATTTAAAGAATTCTTAATAAGCGCCGTTGGGCTGGTCTCGCTGGGAACCATTGCAGACGTGGTTCCCCTCATTGGAGAAAATCGCATCCTGACAAGATACGGGCTTAGCGCGTTGCAAAACACGGAAATACCAGGATTGCGCGCACTTCTTGACATTGCCGACATATCCAACATAAACCTTGATACCTACCACGTGGGGTATCGTCTGGGGCCTCGATTAAACGCCCCCGGGCGTATTGGAAAGGCCGGGATTGTGGTCGAGATGTTAACCACCACCAGTAAAGAACGCGCCGTGGAAATAGCCAATTTTCTGGAGCTGGAGAATAAGCGGCGGCAGGATATCCAGTCCGGTATCCTGATAACGGCCAGAATGAAGGTTTTAAACGAAACGAACCTTGACGAAACGACCGCGATAGTATTGGCAGACCAGGCGTGGCATCCGGGTGTTATCGGGATTATTGCCTCGAAAATCGTAGAGGAATTTAACCGTCCCACGGTAATGATTGCCATATCGGAAACGATGGGGCACGGTTCGGCGCGTTCCATCCCCTCATTCCATATTTTGGACGCACTGGAGAGCTGTAAAAGTAAGCTGCTTTCCGTTGGCGGACACGCACAGGCGGCAGGACTCAAGATACACCCAGACAATATTGATGAATTTCGTTTTATGCTTAATAGCACTACCGCCCAAAAGCTCCGCAAGGTGGATTTGGTGCCGGTTTTGAACATTGACGCAGAGGTTTCCTTTCCCATGCTGTCCAAGGCGTTGGTAACGGAACTCGGACGACTTTCTCCCTACGGAGAAGGAAATCCGGCGCCCCTGTTCTCGTCAGCCAATCTGAAGATCGTCGGACAACCCCGCCGGATCGGGGCGAAGGGACAACATTTGAGCTTTTACATAAAACAAGGCGACATAGCCATAAGGGCCGTTGCATTCGGTATGGGAGAATCCATAGACAGGATTAAGCAAAACGGCAAGACGTGTTCCCTTGCCTTTGCGGTAAAGTTGAATACGTGGATGGATGCTGAAAATCTGGAATTGGAGGTCAAAGACATAAAATTTGAGA
This sequence comes from uncultured candidatus Brocadiaceae bacterium, assembly GCA_964355695.1. Lineage (GTDB taxonomy): Bacteria > Planctomycetota > Brocadiia > Brocadiales > Brocadiaceae > JACVXV01. The sequence continues at coordinate 5,646 of CAYHFB010000151.1, read as the reverse complement.
ATGAATCTTGACTGGGACAGACAAATTTGTTATGAGATATAGGGGGATTCATTTACTTTTAAAAATGCCGCTGCCGGTTCATTCGTATGCCTTGTGCTAATGTCTGCCGCCGCTTCATTTTTTCCGGAACTATGCAACAATAATTGTGACATTATTTTCAACGAAAGGCACTGCATTTCATTATCAAAAAGGGTAAAAATACATGACTGAGCTAATCAGCAAGCTTGAGACAAAGAAATGGAATCAAGTAGTACAAAAAATGCACCAACTGGCGCACAGGATTGATATATTTTGTTCGGCGATCCTGTTTCAGGCAAAAAGAAGGATTGATTACTTTTTCAACAAAAGGGCGGCTCACCATTCCATAACGAAAAGATCCGGGAATTGCTTACGTTGCGGAAGATGTTGCCACGCATCCATAAAATGCCAGCATCTGGAATATGACGAAAACGGACTCTCCTTGTGCAAGGTATATGACCAAAAACCAATCCTGTGTTCTCTCTATCCTTACAACGGAACCGATTATTTCGATCATTTGAGAGATACTTGCGGGTATAAATATGAAGAGGAATCGCTGCAAACAAAATAACAAGTTATGAAAAAAACTCCACTGTACGACGTCCATACCAAACTTAACGCAAAAATGGTGGACTTTCATGACTACCTCATGCCGCTTCAGTATGGCAGTATTATTGACGAGCATCTCCAGGTTAGAAAAGCCGCCGGACTGTTTGACATATCCCACATGGGACGCTTCGAGGTTTCCGGTTCCGGGGCGTTCCCGCTTATTCAACATCTTATCACAAACGATGCAAGCCGCCTGGCAGTTAACCAGGCAATCTATAGCCCTCTATGCAACGAGCAAGGCGGCTTCATTGACGATATCCTTGTTTACAAACGGCATGAGGAGCGATTTCTGCTTGTTGTAAACAGCTCCAATGCCGCGAAAGACCTGGAATGGTTACAGCGCCATGCGCCTTGTTATCAATCGGTAAAAATCGTGGATGTAACGGAACAAACGGCGCTCATCGCATTACAAGGTCCCCATTCAAGACGCATACTGGAAGCCGCCATAAACCGGCCGATAGGGTGTCTCCAAACATTTTATGCCGATGAATTTGCGTGGGACGGCGCGCCGCTCACGGTATGCAGAACGGGGTATACCGGCGAGGACGGTTTCGAGATTTGGTCGGATGCAAACCATGCCGTAAAACTGTGGGATGCAATCATGAACAGCGGCGAACGGGATGGCCTCATGCCCGCCGGGCTTGGCGCTAGAAACACGCTACGGCTGGAGGCTTGCCTTTTATTGTATGGAAACGATATGGACGAAACGGTGACGCCCCTTGAGACAACGGTCGGCTGGACGGTAAAATTTGACAAAGGTGATTTTGTCGGCCGGGAGGCATTGCTCCGGCAAAGAGAGTGCGGCATTGCCAGAAAACTGGTAGGATTCGAAATGATAGACCGCGGCATTCCCCGCCATGATTACCCCGTTTTCCTGGGCAGCGAGGCCATCGGGAAGGTCACCAGCGGCTCATTCAGCCCAACCTCAAACAAGAACATCGGCCTGTGCCTGATTCAATCTCAGGCCGCCCAGACGGGAAACGAGATTCAGATTCAGATTAGAGATAATAAATACAAGGCCCGTATCGTAAAGACACCCTTTTATACAGGAGAAAACACCCATGGACATTAACATACCGAATGACCTGCTGTATACAAAAACACACGAATGGATAAGGAAGGGAAATGGGGGGACGGCCACCATGGGGATCACCGACTATGCCCAACAGCATTTAAAGGACATTGTCTTTGTGGAACTGCCACCGATAGGGAAAGAAACGAAGGCGGGAACACCTTGTGCGGTGGTGGAATCCGTAAAGGCCGCTTATGATATTTTTGCGCCAGTGTCCGGCAAGGTCACCGGGTGTAACCCGAAAGTCACAAACAACCCCCAACTCGTGAATGAAGACCCTTACGGCGAAGGGTGGTTTTCGGTCATAGAACTAGCCAATCCGGCAGAATTAGACAACCTGCTGACCCCGGTACAATATCGCACCCACTGCGAATCCGTGCAGTAAAAGCCATGGCGCGGCTGCGCCGCAACCAAAGCCCCCCGTGTTCCATTGGCTTCAAATCCTCGAACAAGACCCCAACCGGTTTTTCGCCACGATCAATACGTCGAAAAAGGTAATGCTCATGACATTGATCTTTACTATCCTACCGTTGATTGCCGTGTCGGTGTTTTTTGCCCGAAGAATGGCGGGACTGTTTGTGAACGGATTTGGAAAATGGTAAAATAAGGCATCTATACTCCGAACGGGCTAATATTTAACTTTGTTTTTGGAAAATTCCGGCTGGAAATCTTTGTAGACGTGAAACTTCGGTCTTTTGGAAAAGTTAAAATCTCAACCGTTTAGAGTATATAATCACCACAAACCCCTTGTTTTAACGGTTGCGCAGGCTTCCAGCCTGATGATTTCCTTCCATTGCTTATCCGACAAAATATCGTTTGCGAAAAAACATGTTGTTCCCGTAGGGCAAACCTTCAGGTTTGCCACACGCCCTGCAAGACCGTTTGGTTTTGCATAAAAACGCGCGTGTTTGCGCTCAATTACCCGTTCCAAAAGCAAGGCGAAAGCCTTGCCCTACATCTTACTTCTTTTTTTGTAAGTTTTTTCTCTCGTTCCCAAAGCTCCAGCTTGGGAATGTGCCTGTACCAGAAGCTCCTGCTTCGTTTCCCGCCGGAGGTGATTTCATTTTACGTAACAGTTCACCGCAAAGGGCGCAGAAACGGAGTTGATTTCAAACGGCAAGCATGATAGCATAACACATATTGTTACCCCTATTTGGAGGAACCTATGAAAAGAACGAATGTTATGCTCGCAGATGAGCAACACGCCGCACTGAAAAAAAGCGCCAGACATGAAGGCAAGACCATGGGAGAGCTGGTGAGGGATGCGATCGATATAGTTTATCAAAAAAAGGACGAGCTTAATCAAAGAAAATCCGTTGCCATAAATGCCTACCGGCAAGGTTTTATCAGTCTTGGCAAGCTTTCCGAAATTCTCGGTATAGATACGGTCAGCACCCGCTTGTATCTGAAACAAAATAATATCCCGATAAAAACCCACGAAGCTGATGAACTTATCCGGGACATCAGGAATGCCTGATATTATTTTTGACAACTGTGTTCTGAGCAATTTTGCGCTGTCGGAAGCATATCCGATTATCGAGGCGCTGTATGCTAATACTGCTTATGTGACTGATTTTGTCGCTGCTGAAAATATGGCAGGAATTGCGCGGGGATACGGCAAGCTGGTGGTAATAAGGCAGGCCATCATGTCCGGGAGGCTCAAGGAACTGAACCTGGAAAACAGTACCGAGAAGCAGTTGTTTGAGAGCCTTGCAGTATCATTGGGATTGGGAGAAGCATCCAGTTTAGCAATCGCTAAAACAAGAAATTATGTTTTTGCCTGCGATGACAGGGCGGCAAGAAAAGAGGCCGGGTTGTTGGGGATAAAACTGACCGGTACAATCGGTATTCTAGCCAAAGCCGTGCACTGCAAGATTGCAACGGATGGAAAGGCCGACGGTATTTTGAAAAGTATGGTTCATAATGGTTTTTATTCGCCCGTTGTTTCCATAAGGGATATGAAATTGCGGAGTGTCTAAATGAAAATAAACGGAAAAACCGTGCGAGTTCCGTAGGAACAAAATATTGGTAGAATAATTGGATTCCTTAGAAAAGAAGGCGGCTATAAGTAATGTCCCTGATTTCCTTAACGACATTTCTATTAAAACCCTCTCCGTCCCACTGATACTTAACGGCGCAACGGCGCACGGCGTCCTCTGGCAGGCGCTCCAGGAAGATTTCTGCTTGATGTGCCGGATGCTGCGCGGTCTGGCCGCATTACCATTGAGCCGCCGCCGCAGGCCGATGAAACGGAAGTAGATCGCTTTCTGCGGATGACCCCGCTGGCGGCGCGCCTCATTCAGCGCGGGATAACGGCCTTCCACGTAGCGGCGGTAGCTAATGAGGACGGAGCCGCACTGCTTGATGGCGATTCCGGTTCCGGCAAATCAACGCTCCTTGCCGCCCTGCTCTATCGCGGATGGACAATGCTTGCCGACGACTTGGCGCCGGTGGACCTTGACGATGAGGGAAACCCCGCTGTCCTTCCGGCACGTCATCCATTGCCATAAGAAGGTATGCGTCTTTAGTGTTTTCCTCCAACGCCTCAAGCGTTTCCCCTTGCGTCATAATTTCCGGGTATTCAAGCAGCTTTCCAAGCCAGAATTTCTCGCCCTTCCAATAAACCATAGTCATCTTTGTTTTCATAACAGATTCCTCTATAAAACCAACAGACTAATCCACCACAAAAATCAATCACTCCAATCTATTCATGTTCCGCCTCTGAGTCAAACTTAATCTGCCAACGCCCTGTGCCAGCGTCTTTTTTGGGTTGTTTTTTCAACGTCTTTGCGGTATCTTTTCTTTGCGGCATCTTTTACTGGCGTATCTTTAGCTAAAACATTATGTAGGGGAGACATGGCTGTGCTGCCGGTGATCAGTTCTGTGTGTGATATAAAACAAAAAATCAAGGATTTCAGGACGAATGCCCTTACCGTAGGTTTTGTTCCCACGATGGGCGCGTTGCATGAAGGCCACCTGAGCCTTGCGCGGCAGGCAAAAAAGGAAAACGACAAGGTGGTGGTCAGCATATTTGTTAATCCTTTACAGTTCGGGCGGAATGAGGATTTCAGTAAATATCCGAGAACCCTGGAGCGTGATAGCGAACTCCTTTCGGGCGTGGGGGCGGACGTGGTGTTCCAGCCGGAACCGTCGGAGATGTACCCCTCTGGATTTTGCACCACGGTTGCCGTGGAACGCCTTGAAGAGCGGCTGTGCGGCAAATCGCGCCCCGGCCATTTCCGGGGTGTCGCCGTAGTGGTGTTAAAATTATTGCACCTCGTTACACCGGATATCGCCTATTTCGGGCAAAAGGACTTCCAGCAGACGGTCGTCATCAAACGAATGGTTTCCGACCTCAGTGTAGACGTTACAATAAAGGTTCTCCCCATCGTAAGAGACGCCGGAGGGCTTGCCCTGAGTTCCCGAAACGCATATCTCAACGAAACGGAAAAGGTTGACGCCCTTTGCCTGTACCAATCGCTGACAAAGGCTCAGTCTATGGTAAAGGCCGGTATTTTCGAGGCAAAGAAAATTGCCATGAAAATGGAAGAAATTATTCTAGCCAGGAGTAGCGCAAACATTGATTATATTTCAATTGTCCACCCGGAAACCCTTGAGGATGTACCGGAGGCGCGTAGCGGTAACGTTGTAGCCGTAGCGGTCAGGATAGGCAAGACGCGGCTTATTGATAATGTAATACTGTCCTAAACCGAACGAGTTGGAAGGGGGAAAGTAAGAAAAACTCAGTCATGGCGTTCGTTAAAAGACTTAGGGCTTGTCAGATAATAAAGTTTACAACTACAGCTAGTAATTATCGTTAAATTTAGTTAGGATATCTCGTATGACAACCGAGAGTCTCAAAGAAAAACTTCATGTTATTTTACCGTACCTAAATAAAAAACAAGTTGTTTTGTTGTCACTCCCGGAATTCCTTTATAGAAGCGGTG
>CAYHFB010000150.1:5290-8401 GCA_964355695.1 uncultured candidatus Brocadiaceae bacterium | reverse complement strand
AGGGATAGCCGAACGAGGGACGATGGATCGTCTTTCCGAGAGAGGAGGCAAATCGCTCCTCTCTCACTCACAACCAAAGAATGACGAACCAGAGTTCCTCTTATGCCTAAAATAAACCTTGGGGTCTGGGGCAAAGCCCCAGCTTTAGTAGCTTATTTTAAATTTGAAAATTCCAATTCACGGTGAACCAGCACAAAAATATATCACCCCTTCGTGGTTCAAAACCATTGCACAATGATAATGCTATAATAATTACATCCATTCAGGATTGAAAAACAGGTTAATACCCGCCGCCAAAAGGACCGCACCCACCACATCAAGCGGATATGACGCCATTATAACCACGGAACACGCTGAACACACGGAAGATATGTGGTCGGACAGTATGTAATACGAAGTTGCAATCAAAAAGATATTAATATATACCTAAATCCTGCAATCGAATTTAATTAAATCTTTACAAACCATTGTATTTATTGGTTTTATAGCATTTTCCACAAGGTTAAACATTCACTTTTTGAGTGAATAATGAATTCATATAAATATCCCGTAACTACTGATTAATGCTTGTGTTAGCAATTGTCGTCTAAAAACGATTGCAGGATTTAGGTAGTACTGAGATACTGGAGATTTCCGATCCACACCTTACGCCGTCAATGAAATCGCTGTTGGGCCTTGTCACAGAAAATGCTTCTCCCTTACAATTGCGGGGCTGTTTTTAAAAACCAAAATATTGCTAAACAAAAAAGGGCATAGGAGTGTGAACTCACTATGCCCTTCTAGGCTTGCGGTATTATAAGTTTTGCTGCGGCATTACTTCGCTGCAAAATTCCTTACAATTTCAACCATCTTGTCAATCATCTCAGGAGACATCTTACCCTGGAAGCTTGGGCATTTCCCTTTTCCAGCGTTGATGTGCTTTACCATTGCATCATCTGTCCTTGACGACTGGAATGCTGCTTCGGTAAAATCTGGCACGCCAAATTCGTGTCCCTTAGCGGTACCCTTGCCACCGTTGCCGTGGCAGTAGTAACAGCTTTCCTGTACAGCGAATCCAAGACCTGCGAAAATGGTGTATGGACTCTTTGTGGTATCACCTGCTTCATGATGCGTCAGCGCAAAAGCGGCGCTTCCAGCCGACAACACCAAACCGGCTACAACAGGTATTACGTACGACAAACGAAACATCCTCATTATAGAATACCTCCTCTGTTTTAATGATTATGATATAGTATTTAGGTACATTACGGAACGAGCTTTAGTTCTGATTTGTAAATCTTGTGGCAATTCCTGCAAGCAATGGTCAGTCTTCTGAACTGCACCTGGATCTCTTCGAGATCTTTGTTGGCAGCAGCCTTTACCGTTTCGTTTGAATGATAAAGAACCTCGTCGTTCAGTACCTTGTAGTTTTTATCAGTGGCAATCTTCTCGGAAGACGTCTTCGTATCGGCAACAATAGCCTTTGCGCAATCTCCAAATTTGCCGAACTGAGCGTCATCAGCGGCTGAGAGCCCAGTCATTGCCCTCATCGCCTGAAAGTTGTCCCACGTCTTCTTACATAAATCGCCTTGGGTCTGCCCGTAACTAACAGACGTTACCGCAGCAATGAACAATGTGACTGTTCCTGCCAAAATACCGTTTCTTAGCCTCATTTTTCCCTCCTCACTTTCCTTAAATTGATAAAATAATTCCAAACCAACCAACTACCGTCCAACAATATCTATGAAATAGCTTTGCAGCTTTACATCTCTGACATAAAGCTGCCTTTTAATAATTAAGAGGGCGCGCCTGACCACAACCACCGAAGCGCGAGCCAGAAAAAACGTATTTTGCCCTCCTTCTCAGCTCTCGTGCTTCACCTCCCTTCATAACGAAAATATTACCTATAGCATGTAGCAGCATATTGCAATTTGGCGTATTACCACCGCTACACGCGTCTATTGAATGTTTTTTTGCCGGTTTCGTAAAATGGTTGCGCTAACTACCAGCGTGTCCACTCTTTGATAAGGGATTCTCGCAAGCCTATGACTTTGCCTTCGACGCAAACGGCAAAGGAAACCACAATATATCATCGCATCTCAAGCGAGTCAAGCAAAAATTTCATCTGACAAGCACTCAAAAAGCTTCAAAAAATCTAAGTGCTTACCACAGCATGTTAAACGGGATTTCTTTCTTTTCGCCAGGCTGCAAGTATTACCAGTCTTTGGGGACGCCAGACGCCTTCGGCGCGGGGATTTCCTCTTGCCCCGGAGTTAGCTCGTCTTTTTTGCCCGGATATAACTGAGGATAAAGATGGATGCCGAGATGCTTATGGCATACTGCGCACGTCTGTCTTAACCGTCTTACCTGCCACTGGGCATCTTCTAATGCCCCCAGCTCGTCTTTGTGGCCGACTACGTCAGACATCTTCTCCGACTCAGTGAGCATTGTTTTGTTGAGGTCCTGGTATTTCTTGTCATCCGGACGGGAGAATTTGCTGACGACGATCTTAGACAATTTTATTAAGTTACTGCTTGCCTCAGCGATAATCTTCCACTCATTGCTGTTATATTTATAGTACCCTGAGATTTCTTCAACGGCCTTGTAGCTTTTGTCTATCTCAGACATTATTTTCGCCAATTCACTCTTTTCTTTTTCACTTTTGGCGGCCTCTTCAGCCATGCCTTGTGGCATTGTTCCACACAGACCCAAAAGCAATCCTACAATCAAAAACCTTTTTACCACTGACATTACCTCCGTTGCTATTGAAATTAGCCCATAACGAACACGCCTGCCCTCTGCATCGCTTTGATTTCACCAGGACGGCTAGTAGGGCATTTCCAAGAGAACCTGTACGGTAGAATGCTATACGATGACCAGAGGAATAAAAGGTTCTCTTCCCGCAGTAAACAGGTAAATACATCACCGATAGATGACGTATGAGCATATATCGTACCAAAACTACTGCAACGACACAACTTGTTAGGCTTTAATCAGTTACGAAAACCAGCATGAAGCCATTAAAAGTAGTAGGCACAAAAAATCGGTTCAAACCAACCATCCGCCACATTCAAGCATCAAAAAAGATGCAGTATAATTACAAAAACGAAAAGACAGGCAGGCCATTATAAA
>CAYHFB010000150.1:0-5190 GCA_964355695.1 uncultured candidatus Brocadiaceae bacterium | reverse complement strand
TCAAAAAAGATGCAGTATAATTACAAAAACGAAAAGACAGGCAGGCCATTATAAACAAAAACGATTCCATGTCAAATACTTAATTCGTCGTATCAATTTCAAACAACAACGAGTCTCCGTGATTACACCACTGAAACGATTGATTGTAGTGTTTCCTCGTGCCGGAGTAAAGACGTGCGCACGTATATTTCCCAGTAAATACGGGGGTAGGAAGACCTTCCATGTACTAATATTATTGCGTAATTATGGCCTGTCTCACCAGCTTTACCGGACGTAAGGAGGCAGAGAAAACCCTTGCTAACTCTATGACAAACTGATACCATTGAAACGGAAATCTGTGCAAATAACTTAAGAAGAATCTGGAAGAGTTAAGAAGGGATTACACTTGAAACCAACCATTTTGTCTACGACAGTTTTAGCGGTTAGAAAAGATAATCAGGTGGCTATAGGCGGAGATGGCCAGGTTACTATGAATTCGGCCATCGTGAAACAAGACGCAAAGAAGATCCGGCGGCTGTACCACGACAAGGTCATTGTTGGTTTTGCCGGTTCGTCTGCCGATGCCTTTGCCCTTATGGAGCGGTTTGACGCAAAACTTGAGCAGTATCAGGGTAACGTATTGCGCAGCGCCCATGAACTGGCCAGAGAGTGGCGGACGGATAAGGTGTTGAGGCGGCTTGAGTCGCTGCTTATCGTTGTAGATAAACAACACTCCTTTTTGATTTCAGGTGGTGGGGATGTTATCGAACCAGACGACGGGATTATCGGCATTGGCTCTGGCGGCTCGTATGCGATTGCGGCAGCAAGGGCGTTGATGAAGCATACCTCCATGGGCGCAAAACAAGTCGTGGAAGAATCTTTGCGTATCGCGGCGGATATTTGCGTATTCACAAACAAAAACATCAAGGTGGAGGAAATCACTTCGTGAAGGAACTTACCCCACGCAAGATTGTAGAGGAACTGGACAAATACATTATCGGCCAGAAAAACGCCAAACGCTCCGTGGCTATTGCCATCCGTAACCGCTGGAGAAGACATCAACTCTCCGAGGAACTGAGGGAAGAGGTACTGCCCAAGAACATCATTATGATCGGGCCGACGGGTGTTGGAAAGACCGAGATTGCCCGGCGTATGGCATCACTCGTCAAGGCGCCGTTTCTGAAGGTAGAGGCGTCAAAATACACGGAGGTTGGCTATCATGGCCGGGACGTGGAGACGATGATCCGCGACATTACCGAAATTGGCGTTAACATGGTTAAGTCGGAAATGATCAAGAGCGTCCAGAAAAAAGCCGAAAAGGCGGCGGAAGAAAAGCTGCTGAATCTATTACTGCCCGCCGTGTCTAAAAATGTCGACAAGTCCAGCCCTGAGGATGAGGAGCAACGCGCAACCACCCGCGAGAAGCTTCGGAAAAAATTGCACGCTGGAGAGCTTTCCAACCGCACTGTTGAACTTGCCGTGAGTGAAAAACCTTACGTACTCCAGGGTTTTGTAGCGGGTATCGAAGAGATAGGCATGGATTTTCAGAATATGCTGGAGAAGATGGTGCCGCAACGCGCTCAGGTACGAAAGGTTTCCGTAGCCGAGGCAAAAAGGCTTTTAACGCATGAAGAGGCCGAAAAGCTCATTGACAAAGAAAAGGTCATCCAGGAGGCTATTCATCGAACGGAGAACTTTGGCATTCTCTTTATCGATGAAATAGACAAAATTGCGGGGCGAGAGAGCTCCCACGGCCCTGATGTTTCCCGCGAAGGGGTTCAAAGGGATCTGCTGCCCATAGTTGACGGCACCACGGTGCATACCCGTTACGGGATAGTCAAGACTGACCGCATCCTGTTTATTGCAGCGGGGGCATTTCACGTCTCAAAACCATCAGACCTCATTCCAGAACTGCAAGGCCGTTTTCCCATCCGTGTGGAACTGGAGGATTTGGGGAAGGAAGAGTTTTTACGCATCCTTACGGAGCCTAAAAATGCCTTGATCAAACAATACAAGGCGCTCCTGGAAACGGAAGGCATCAAGGTGCATTTTGAAAGCGATGCCATAGAGGCCATCGCCGAAATTGCTGTGCAGGTCAATACTCACACCCAGAATATCGGCGCACGGCGGTTGCATACGGTGATGGAAAAACTCGTTGAGGAATATTCCTTCGATGCATCGGACATGGATGGCGCTGAGATTACGTTCGATGCCAAATATGTACACAAAAAATTGCAGGCAATAGCAAAAGATGAGGATTTGAGCCGGTACATTTTGTGATGTTGGTAGATTTGTGTGCAGTCAGGAGCTTCCTCCTGACTGTTCCTCCCCGTGTCCAAGCGACAGGAGAAAACCCCTGTCGCCACACAGACATTGAATTTCCTGTCCGTTAAATTACACCGCCTACGGCGACGGCATTTGTAGCGCAGTCGTCCCGCCTGCATTTAAAAAACAGCAGTCGGGACGCCTGCGCTACCAACGATAAATTAGGCCTTTGACGACTTATTGGTGTTCACACCTTAAGGACACGGGCGCCGTGTCCCTACACCGCTGGTTCAATCTAGAAACAGGTGGTAGAATCTGCCTTGAACAATCCAACCCTTGCCATAGACTATGCCACCTTGATTTGTCCACTAGCCTGACCTTCGCAATTCGAGATGAAGTTCATTTTGGAGTTCTATGCCAAACAAAACGGTGCCACTCAAAATAGCGCTGTGCATTGCTGCCATTGGCTGTTATTCAACCATAGCGCAGGTAATGATGATGCGTGAGTTCCTGAACGTGTTTTACGGCAGTGAATTATGCCTGGGCGCTATCTTCGGCGCATGGTTTTTGGGCATTGCAATAGGCGCGTACACCGGCACCCGGATGAAACGCGCTACACGGCGTGCAGGCGTTGTTTTTGTAATCGTGCTGTTGGTTATGTGCCTTGTTTTACCCATGCAGGTCTTCCTTGCGCGCTGTGCGCGTTGCTTTTTGGACGTCGGCATTGGGGAATATGTATCCATCCTGCCCCTTCTCTTTACGTCGGTCGGAATGCTCTTCCCTTTCAGCTTCCTGATTGGTTTTATCTTTCCCTTTTCATCAAAAATCATTTCCAGTATCGACGACGCTGCCGCAGTGGACGTGGGGCTGGTCTACATCATAGAATCACTGGGAAGCCTTGCCGGTGGGTTGTTATTTTCATTCTTCCTGGTTTCCAGATTTCATCCGTTTGAAATCATTACCCTATTGAATATAGGCATATTTACCCTCCTGGCTTTTTTACTCCTCCCTTCTTTCAACGGAAAATATGGTTACTTTTCAGGAGAAGGCAGGCATGTACCGAATATCCTGGGATGGATTTCACTGGGATTGGCGTCCACGCTGGCGGCAACGTGGCTGTTTGCCGTTCCTGACAAGATCGAGGAATGGTCAACAAAAATACGCTGGAATGCCTTAAGCCCCCACGTTGAGTTGGCCGCATCGGCTGACTCAAAATATCAGCATATCGACGTCGGCAAACAGGCCGGGCAATTCAACGTCTACCTCAACGGCCAATACTCCGTTACCTTTCCCAATGAGTACGAATATGCGCAGATTGCCCATCTCGTTATGACGCAGCACCCATCTCCAAAACGGGTGCTGCTGATTGGAAATGGATTGGGCGGCATCCTCTCCGAGATGCTCCAGTACCCGGTTGCAGGGCTTGATTACGTGGAACTGGACCACACCCTTTTGCAATTGTGCGGCAATTATCTGTCCGACCAGGACAAGCAATCCCTGGCCGACAAACGGGTGAACGTCTTTTATCAGGATGGCCGTTACTATGTAAAGAACGTTGCGAAAGAGAGGCGATACGATATCGTCCTGGTAAACACCCCCGACCCCTCTACGGCATTTTTGAACCGTTTTTATACGAAGGAATTTTTCCGGGAGATACAAGGCGTTTTGCAGCCGGACGGTATTGTGGCGACGTCCGTCAGTTCCGCCGTGGCCTACATCGGAAAAGACGTAGGAAGCTACACGGGCTCGCTCTACCGCACCCTGCACGAAACATTCTCGCACGTCCTGGTTACGCCGGGACAGACCAACTTCTATTTTGCAAGCAATCAGGCTGGCGTCATTACCCTTGACGTAGAAACGCTCATGGAGCGATACCGGAAATCCCGTGTAAAATCGGCATACTTTACCGAACACCTCTTTTATACACTACTTCAGCCGGAACAAGCGGCATTTATAGAAAAACAACTCAGCCAAAGAAAAGACCTGATTGTCAATACGGACACCATGCCCGTCACCTATTTCCTGAACCTCATCATATACGACGCCCTCACCGGCGGACGCTTCAACGGCCTCTTTCACCGTCTCCAGAATGCAGGCTTCACATGGTTCCTTCTGACGGTGGCGGTTGCATTGGCCGGCAGGATATTATATTTGTTCATCCGGCAACGGATTCACCGGCATTGCATCGCATCAAACAAGAATGACGTCGCCTATTCAACAAGTCAGATCAAGACAAACTGTCTCATTGCCCTTGCAATAACGGGATTTACCGGCATTGCGCTGGAAATACTCTTGCTCTTTGCTTTTCAGAATATCTATGGCTACCTCTATGAGCGGATGGGCGTTATCGTGGCCGTTTTTATGGTGGGGCTTGCGCTTGGCGGCTACATTGCCAATCGCATGATTCAAAAGGGCAGGGCTTCCTGGATACCCGTTCTGGCCGTTATGGAAGGGGTTATCGGATGCTATGCGTTCGCCTTGCCGTGGGTAATCCATGTACTTTCATTGCATGCAATCACCGCCGGGGCAGGCTTGATCTGTCTTACGGGAATTACGGGCTTGTTGACCGGTGTTGAATTCCCGCTGGTGAACAAAATCTTCATGCGCCACCGCAATGATATCACCCTATCAGCCGGGGTTACTAATGGAGCCGACCACGCCGGGGCTTTTTTGGGAGCGATATTGACCGGGGTGGTTCTTTTGCCGCTCCTGGGGATGGCAAAGACCTGTATGATACTGGCTGAGCTCAATTTTGCATGCATGGCGCTGATTATGTTTTCGCGCCGTTTGGCAAAAGATACAGGGTAGAAGACCGCCAATTTGAGACAACAAAGCGTATCAGGCCTCGTATTGCCCTTTACATGTATTGCTCTTTATATGATAATTCCATGGCGTGGATTAAGCGAAGCGTATCCGTCAAAAACGATATCACCGCAGAGAACGCAG